>NZ_JBEPAA010000030.1:0-100486 GCF_040298365.1 Kitasatospora sp. NPDC001603 | reverse complement strand
CGCCCGGTTACATTCCGAACCCGGAAGCTAAGCCTCACAGCGCCGATGGTACTGCAGGGGGGACCCTGTGGGAGAGTAGGACGCCGCCGAACAATTCTTCTAGAGAAGCCCCCGCCGGGGAACCGGACGGGGGCTTCTCTGTTGTAGGGTCAGCATGCAGAAGTCGTCACACGGTACAGGAGGCCCCCGGGTGGAGGTCCAGGAGACGCGGGTCCAGACCGATCGCGTCCTCACCATCCCCAACCTGCTGAGCATGGGCCGGCTGGTCGGTGTTCCGCTCTTCCTCTGGTTGATCCTCTGGCCGGTGTTCGGCGGGCCGAACAACGACGGCTGGGCGCTGCTGATCCTGATGCTGAGCGGCATCAGTGACTACCTCGACGGAAAGCTCGCCCGCAGGTGGGGGCAGATCAGCCGGGTCGGCCAGCTGCTCGATCCGCTGGCGGACCGGCTCTACGTCCTCTCCACCCTGCTGGGTCTGACCTGGCGTGAGATCCTGCCGTGGTGGCTCACGGCGATCCTGATCGCGCGTGAGCTCTTTATCGCGAGTCTCCTTCCGATTCTGAACCGGCACGGCTACGGCCCGTTGCAGGTGAGTTTCCTGGGCAAGGCCGCGACATTCAATCTGATGTACGCGTTCCCGCTTCTGTTGCTCGGCACCGGCGACACCTGGATCGCGCGGCCGGCCGAGGCCGTCAGCTGGGCCTTCATCTGGTGGGGGACCACGCTGTACTGGTGGGCCGGCATTCTCTACGCCGTCCAGGCGCGACAGATCATCCGGGCGGGCTCCGCCTCCTCCGCGTCCGCAGTCTGAGACGTGATCTGAGAGAAGTCCCACGCCACCACGGTGCGTCGGACGAAATCTTCCGGGTAGACACCCTCTGGAACGGTTTGATGGACCTGCAGGGTCCACCACCGCGAAGGAGGACGCACCCGTAATGAAAGCCGTTGTAATGGCAGGGGGCGAAGGCACCCGACTCCGCCCGATGACCTCCAGCATGCCCAAGCCGCTGCTACCGGTCGCCAACAGGCCGATCATGGAGCACGTGCTTCGACTGCTGAAGCGGCATGGCCTCTCCGACACCGTCGTGACCGTACAGTTCCTCGCCTCACTGGTGAAGAACTACTTCGGTGACGGCGAAGAGTTGGGTATGCATCTCACGTATGCGAACGAGGAGACGCCACTCGGCACTGCGGGGAGTGTCAAGAACGCCGAGGACGCCCTGAAGGACGATTCCTTTCTGGTGATCTCCGGTGACGCACTGACCGACTTCAATCTCACCGAATTGATCGAGTACCACCGGAGCAAGGACGCTCTGGTCACCGTCTGTCTCACCCGGGTACCGAACCCTCTGGAGTTCGGCATCACGATCACCGATGACGAGGGCCGGGTCGAGCGCTTCCTGGAGAAGCCGACCTGGGGGCAGGTCTTCTCGGACACGGTCAACACCGGTATCTACGTCATGGAGCCCGAGGTCTTCGACTACGTGGCGGCGGGTGAGTCCGTCGACTGGTCGAGCGACGTGTTCCCGCAGTTGCTGAAGGAGGGCAAGCGGGTCTACGGGTACGTGGCCGAGGGCTACTGGGAGGACGTCGGCACCCACGAGAGCTATGGCAAGGCCCAGGCGGACGTCCTGGAGGGCAAGGTCGACGTCGAGCTCGACGGGTTCGAGATCTCGCCGGGCGTCTGGGTGGCGGAAGGGGCCGAGGTCGACCCCGAGGCGGTGCTCCGCGGTCCGCTCTACATCGGGGACTACGCCAAGGTCGAGGCCGGCGTGGAGATCCGCGAGCACACCGTGCTCGGCAGCAACGTCGTCGTCAAGCGCGGCGCGTTCCTGCACAAGGCGGTGATCCACGACAACGTCTACGTCGGGCCGCAGAGCAACCTGCGGGGCTGCGTGGTCGGCAAGAACACCGATGTGATGCGGGCCGCGCGGATCGAGGACGGGGCGGTGATCGGCGACGAGTGCCTGGTCGGCGAGGAGTCGATCATCGGCGCCAATGTCCGGGTCTACCCGTTCAAGACCATCGAGGCCGGCGCCGTCGTCAACACCTCGGTGATCTGGGAGTCCCGCGGTCAGGAGCACCTCTTCGGGCTCCGCGGCGTGTCGGGCATCCTCAACGTCGAGATCACACCGGAGCTGGCCGTCCGGCTGGCCGGTGCGTACGCGACGACCCTGAAGAAGGGGGCGACCGTCACCATCGCGCGTGACCACTCGCGTGGTGCGCGTGCCCTCAAGCGGGCGATGATCTCGGGGCTGCAGACCAGCGCGATCGACGTCCGCGACCTGGAGAACGTGCCGATGCCGGTGGCCCGGCAGCACACGGCCCGCGGGAGTGCCGGCGGGATCTTCCTGCGGACCACGCCCGGGGTGCCGGACTCGCTGGACATCCTGTTCTTCGACGAGCGCGGAGCCGACCTCTCCCAGGCCGGGCAGCGCAAGCTCGACCGGGTCTACGCCCGCCAGGAGTACCGGCGCGCGTTCCCGGGCGAGATCGGCGACCTGACCTTCCCGTCCAGTGTCTTCGACTCCTACGCCGGCAATCTGCTGCGGGCGGTGGACACCACCGGCGTCCGCGAGGCGGGGCTGAAGGTGGTGGTGGACACGGCGCACGGCAGCGCCGGGCTCGTGCTGCCGAGCATCCTGGGCCGGCTCGGCGTGGAGGCGCTCACCGTCTCCAGCGGGCTGGACGAGGCACGGCCGACCGAGGACGCCGAGGAACGGCGGGCGGGGCTGGCCAGGCTCGGCGAGCTGGTGGCCTCCTCGCGGGCGGCGTTCGGCGTCCGGTTCGACCCGGTCGGCGAGCGGGTGGCCTTCGTGGACGAGCTGGGCCGGGTGATCGACGACGACCGGGCGCTCCTGGTGCTGCTCGACCTGGTCGCGGCCGAGCGCCGGAGCGGGCAGGTGGCGCTGCCCGTGACGACCACCAGGATCGCCGAGCAGGTCGCCGCCTACCACGGCACACAGGTGGTGTGGACCACGACCACGCCGGACGACCTGGCCAAGGCGGCCTCGGCCGAGGGCACGGTCTTCGGTGGCGACGGGCGCGGCGGTTTCGTCGTTCCCGAGTTCAGCGGTGTGCTGGACGGCGCGGCCGCGTTCGTCCGCCTGGTCGGGCTGGTGGCCCGTACCCAGCTCACGCTCAGCCAGATCGACGCGCGGATCCCGCAGGCGCACATCCGCCGACGGGATATCGCGACGCCGTGGGCGGCCAAGGGCATGGTCATGCGTTCGGTGGTGGAGGCGGCCGGCAACCGGCAGCTCGACACCACGGACGGTGTCCGGGTGGTCGAGGCGGACGGCCGCTGGACGCTCGTGCTGCCCGATCCCGCCGAGGCGGTCACCCACCTCTGGGCGGAGGGTCCGGACGACGAGGCGACCGAGGCGCTGCTGGACGAGTGGGCGACGGTGGTCGACGGCGCCGGGCGCTGACGACCGGGCCGCCATGACGCGGCCGGGCAGCGGGGGTGCGGCGAGTGCCGCGCCCCCGCTGCCCGGTTTGTCATGCTTGGTGACGATCCGTCGCTTCTGGTGACTTCGCAGGTCAGGGGGTGTGCACGGACCCCTCCGCGGACATGGGACGATGGTCCGCATGCCAGCGACGCCGACGCCGAGTGCCAGTGACGGACGGTACAACCGTCCGGACGCCTCGATGTCCCTGCTGACCGGCGTGATGGACCACAGCCTGGACGAGGGTTACGCCGAGGCGGCCGCGGCGCGGGGCGGTGACCGCGACAGCCGGATACCCGGTACGGCCCGCGGCCTGCTCACCCTGGGTCTGGGGCTGGCCCTGGTCGGGGCGGTGGTGACGGTGGGCGCCGTGAACGCGCACAAGGCCGAGCCGACGCTCGCCAAGGAGCGCGATGCGCTGATCCACCGGATCAACGACAGCAACGGCTCGGCGGAGCGGCTCCAGCAGCAGGTCCAGGAGCTGCGGCGGAAGGTCGACACCACCCAGCAGCAGGCACTGTCGCCGGGGGACAGCGACCCGGCCGCGCTGGCCGGTGCGGTGGGTCTGGCCGAGGTGACCGGGCCGGGCGTCAAGCTGGTCCTGGAGGACGCCTCCGGCACCGGCGCCGGAGGGAACGTCGACCCGCGCGCGGGCCAGGGCTTCTCGAACAGCGGACGGCTGCGCGACCGCGATCTGCAACTGGTGGTGAACGGGCTCTGGGAGTCCGGCGCCGAGGCCGTGTCGATCAACGGGCAGCGGCTCACCGCGCTCTCCGCGATCCGCGCCGCCGGTGAGGCCGTCCTGGTCGACAACCGGCCGCTGGTGCCGCCCTACAGCGTCCAGGCGTTGGGGGACGGGTCGAAGCTGGTCGCCACCTTCGAGAGCAACATGGCGGGTCAGTACCTGCGGCTGCTGCAGGAGAAGTACGGCATCAAGTCGACGATCTCCGCCCAGAAGAAGCTCACGCTGCCCGCCGCCGTGGGCATCACGCTGCGGACCGCCCAGCCGGCCACGCCGGAGCCGTCGCCGTCGGCGAGCCCCTCCGCCTCCGCTGCTGCCTCCCCGAGCCCCACGGCCTCCGACACGGAGTCGCAGAGCCCGTCCGCGGGGCCCTCACGGCCGGCCTCTCCGAGCAGCTCGCCCCTGGGGAAGCGCTCGCCGAGCGGCTCCGCCAAGACCACGACAGCCCACTCGCCCATCGCGCCCACGACCGGGGCGCCCCCCGCAGGGACAGGAGCAGCCAGACCGTGATTGCCGTACTGGGTCTTGTGATCGGGGTGGTCGTCGGGCTCTTCGTCCAACCCGAGGTGCCCGATGCCGTCGTGCCGTACCTGCCCATCGCGGTGGTGGCGGCGCTGGATGCGGTGTTCGGCGGCGTCCGGGCGATGCTGGACGGCATCTTCAACGACAAGGTGTTCATCGTGTCGTTCCTGTCCAACGTGGTGGTGGCGGCTCTGATCGTCTTCCTCGGGGACCAGCTCGGTGTCGGCTCCCAGCTGTCCACCGGTGTGGTCGTCGTCCTCGGCATCCGCATCTTCTCCAACGCCGCTGCGATCAGGCGCCATGTCTTCCGCGCCTGAGCCCGGCCGGGAGCCGGCGGACGAGAAGCGGACCGAGAAGACAACCGAGAAGACGACCGAGAAGGCTGTCGACAAGGTGGTCGAGAAGGCGGACGCGCGGGCGGGCGACGGCGCGCGCGAGGGCGGGAACGGGGAGCGGGGGGCGGCTCCGGCGGCTGAGAACGCGCCGCCCGAGCCCGCCGAACAGGTGAAGCCTGCGCCCGAGGTGGGGCCGGGGACCCCGGCCCAGGGCGGCGAGGACGCCGTCGAACCGGCGCCCCGGGCGGCGGATGCGCGGCGGCCGGTGGCAGCCGCGCCCGAAGCCGGCACGGCGGCGGACGCCGCGGCCGAGGAGCCGGCGCAGGCCCACGAGGCGGCGGCGCCTGAGCCCGTCAGCGCCCCGCTGCCCGAGCCGGAGCCGGTCCTGGAGCCCGAGCCCGCTCCCGAGGCGGCGACCGAGCCCGGGAAGGCCCCCGACGAGCGCAACGCGGGCCGGCGGCGGATGAAGGCGGCGCTCTGGCCCCCGCGGCTCTCCCGCGGGCAGCTGGTGGTCGCGGTGCTGCTGTTCTCGCTCGGCCTCGCCCTGGCGATCCAGGTCCGCTCCACCAACGACCACCACAGCCAGCTGCGCGGTGCCCGCCAGGAGGACCTCGTCCGGATCCTCGACGAACTGGACGGCCGCCAGCAGCGTCTCCAGCAGGAGAAGGCGGAGTTGGAGCAGTCCCTGGCCACGTTGGAGAACAGCTCCAACCAGGCCAAGGAGGCCCAGGAGCAGACCAGGAAGAAGGTGACGGAGCTCGGCGTGCTCGCCGGGACCGTCAAAGCCACTGGTCCGGGCATCGTACTGACAGTCGATGATCCCCAAGGGCAGGTGAAGGCGGATATGCTGCTGGACACCCTGCAGGAACTCCGAGCGGCGGGGGCGGAGGCGATTCAGATCAACGATGTGCGCGTGGTGGTCAACACCTACTTCACGGACGTGTCCGGCGGCGGTGTGCAGATCGACGGGAAGAAGGTCTCGCAGCCCTACCGGTTCACCGTGGTGGGGAACCCGCAGGACCTCACACCCGCACTGAACATTCCGGGAGGTGTGGTCCGTACTCTTGAGAGTCATCAGGCCCGCGCGACCATCTCCCCGCAGCAGAAGGTGCTCGTCGACGCCCTCCTCGACCTGAAGACGCCGCAGTACGCCAAGCCGGCTCCGAAGTGACGAGGTACCTGCCGAACGGTCCGTCATCTGCCGGTACCCCCCGGTGCGGGGTACCGCCGTCAGGTGGGCGAGACTGGTCCGCACCAGCACAAGCCGGAACATCACACGTCGGAGTACCACTCCAGCAGGCCCGATCCGCGACCGGGCCCGCAGCCTGTCCGAGGTTCTCACCCTGCCCCGCGGGCGGGTCTGTCACACGCAAGGGGATTCGCCCGTGAGTTTCTTCTCGAAGTTGTTCGGTCGTAACAAGGGCCGTGACGCGGCTGCCGTGGAGGCACCCACCGCGCGTCACCGCCGGGCCGACGAAGAGCCCGCCGTGCCGGGCATGCGTCCCGCTCCCGAGGGCGGCCAGTACGCCGAGCGTCCGATGTTCCGGGACGGCGGCGACGCGCAGTACGCGGGCAATCAGGCGGGCTACGGCGCGTCGGTTGACCCCTCCGGCGCCCCGCGCATAGGTTTCCCGTCAGGACCCTCAACCTCTGGTGGAGGGTTTGCCCCGGACCCGTACGCCGGGCACAACCCGTCGGGTGTGCCGCGCCAGGAGGCTGTGAACATGGCTGGCCCCACTCCGTGCCCCAGGTGCGGCAACCAGAACCCGGCCGCGGCCCGCTTCTGTTCCAACTGCGGTACGGCGCTGCGCGGGGGCGCGCTGCCCGAGGGGCCGGCGGAGACCACGTCGACCATCTCGATCTCCGGCCTGGAGTCCTACGACCCCAACACCACCACCGGCACCGGTACGCCGGCCCTGTCGGCGGAGGTGCTGTCGGCGATCGACGCGCTGCCGCCGGGCTCGGCGCTGCTGATCGTCCAGCGCGGTCCGAACTCGGGCAGCCGGTTCCTGCTGGACTCGGACAAGACCACGGCCGGGCGTCACCCGCAGGGCGACATCTTCCTGGACGACGTGACCGTCTCGCGCAAGCACGTGGAGTTCCGCCGGACGCCGGGAGGCGGCTTCACCGTCGCCGACGTCGGCAGCCTGAACGGGACGTACGTCAACCGTGAGCGGATCGACGAGGTGCCGCTGAACAACGGCGACGAGGTGCAGATCGGGAAGTACCGGCTGGTGTTCTTCGCCAGTCACCACCGGGGGTACTGAAACCAACGTCGGCAGGAGCCCGAGTGAGCGCGAACCCTCCTTCATCTCTCGGGGCGGCCAACCCCGCGTCGTCCGGTCCGCTGCCGGACCAGGGCGCGCGGGGGGCGGTCGCGGCCCCCAGGCAGCCGGTCCGTCCGGACCGGCCCGCCGGGGGCGGCCGACGGCGCGGCGGCGACGAGCTGCTGAGCATCGGCGCGGTGCTGACCTTCCTGCGGGACGACTTCCCCGAGGTCACCATCTCGAAGATCAGGTTCCTGGAGGCCGAGGGCCTGGTCGAGCCCCAGCGCACGCCGTCGGGGTACCGCAAGTTCAGCCCGGCCGACGTCGAGCGGCTGGCCTACGTGCTGCGGATGCAGCGTGACCACTACCTGCCGCTGCGGGTGATCCGCGAACACCTGGACGCGATCGAGCGCGGCGAGGCCCCACCGGCGTTGCCCGCCGCGGAGGCCCGCCCCGGGCCGATGGAGGAGGCGGACCGCGAGCTGGTGGCGGCCGCCGAGGCCGCGGTCGGGGTCCGGCTGGGCCGGGCCGAGCTGCTGGCCGCCGCCGAGGCCGGTGAGGGCGAGCTGGTGGAGTGGGAGTCCTACGGGCTGGTCGCGGCCGGATCGGACGGCGGCTACGACGGCGAGGCGCTGCAGGTGGCCCGGCTGGTCGCGGAACTGGGCCGGTACGGGCTGGAGCCGCGCCACCTGCGGGCCATGAAGGCCGCCGCCGACCGCGAGATCGCCCTGGTGGAGCAGGTGGTGGCGCCCCTGCGCCGGCACCGCAACCCGCAGACCCGGGCGCACGCCGAGGCCACGGCGCGGGAGCTGGCGACCCTCTCCGTCCGGCTTCACGCCGCCATGGTGCAGGCCGGTCTGCGGGCCCGCTCGTGACGCGCCGACCCCGCTGACCAGCGCTGTCGGCTCTGCGCTTTCATATCCGGGGCGAGGGCCATAGGGTTGCGTGTGTGAATGAGCTCGACGTCGTGGGTGTCCGGGTGGAGATGCCTTCCAACCAGCCGATCGTGCTGCTTCGGGAGGTCGGGGGCGATCGGTACCTGCCGATCTGGATCGGTCCCGGCGAGGCGACCGCGATCGCCTTCGCCCAGCAGGGCATGACGCCGGTGCGTCCGCTGACGCACGACCTCTTCAAGGACGTCCTGGAGGCGCTCGGCCAGCAGCTCACCGAGGTGCGGATCACCGACCTGCGCGAGGGCGTGTTCTACGCCGAGCTGGTCTTCACGGGCGGGGTCGAGGTCAGTGCCCGGCCGTCCGACGCGATAGCCCTCGCCCTGCGGACCGGTACGCCGATCTACGGGAGCGAGGAGGTGCTCGCCGAGGCGGGCATCGCGATCCCGGACGAGCAGGAGGACGAGGTCGAGAAGTTCCGCGAGTTCCTCGACCAGGTCTCTCCGGAGGACTTCGGCGGCGGCACGCCGCAGTAGTCCGCAGTAGTCCGCCGTGGTACGGACCCGGCGCGGAGCGTCGGTGGGGCAGGCCGTGGCCGTCCTGCCGAATTCGTTCGTCCGTTTTGCCAAATAGCGTCCACCTACCCACACTAGGGGCACGAAAAACCACTCTCCTGAGTGACGCTGTTTGTCCTGTCCGGCGTGGCGATCGTTGACGGGTCATAGGGGACTGCCTACCGTCAGGAGTGGCTGCCCGGGTGCCTGTCGCCCGCAGTCTGGGTTGCCCGCAGGACGAGTGGACGGAGGTAGGCATGACCGGCACCGGCGATGAAGCGGCCGTGGGAGGCCTGTGCACCGTGCACATGCCGCGCGCCGCCCGCAGCGTGGCTGAACTGCCCCGGACGGACCTGCCCCGGGTGGGCCGGTTCCCGGCCGTCCAGCCGGGCCAGCCGGCCATCGAGCGGCTCGCGCCCGCCTCCGAGCGGCCGGCCCCCACCTCCGAGCTGATCGGCTACCGCGGCCCGACGGCCTGTGCGGCGGCCGGGATCACCTACCGCCAGCTGGACTACTGGGCCAGGACGGGGCTGCTGGAACCCAGCGTCCGCTCGGTCTACCCGGCGAGCAGCCAGCGGCTCTACAGCTTCCGCGACATCCTGCTGCTGAAGATCGTCAAGCGGCTGCTGGACGCGGGTGTGTCCCTGCAGAACATCCGGGTGGCGGTCGCCCATCTGCAGTCCGCCGAGGCCGGCGACCTGACCGGGCTGACACTGATGAGTGACGGCGCGACCGTGTACGAATGCACCACACCGCAGCAGGTGGTCGATCTGCTGAAGGGTGGTCAGGGGGTCTTCGGCATCGCCGTCGGCGCCGTCTGGCAGGAGCTGGAGCTGGCCCTCGGCCGCCTGCACGCGGAGCGGACCGACACCGGCGAGACCGTGGTCGGCCACGACCCGGGGGACGAGCTGGCGCAGCGGCGCAACCGGGCGGTCTGAGCCGCCGGAGCAGGGGGCCGCGTAGTCACGGCGCCGCAGAATCACGAGGCCGTGGGCCCGGACGGGGAACCGTCCGGGCCCACGGCCTCGTCGTGCCCGGTGGATCATCGACCGAGGGAGGGCACGTGCGGTTCGGCTCCGGCATACCCGGCCTGCTGCGGCGACGGGCGCGGCGGCTCGGCGTCCGGCTGCGGCAGCGGCGCACCCAGCGCAGGACCTTCCAACTCGTCACCGTGCTCTGCTCGCTGGCCCTGGCACCGAGCGCCTGGCTGTGGGCCTCGGCGGGTGACCGGGTCGGCACCGTGCGGAGCGCGCCGAACGCGCCGGTGGCGGTGGTGTTCGGCGCCGGGCTCTTCGAGGGCAGGCCGTCGCCGTACCTGGCGCACCGGCTGGACGCGGCGGTCGACCTGTACCGGGAGCGGAAGGTCCAGGCGATCCTGGTCACCGGTGACAACGGGCGGGCCGGTTACGACGAGACGGACGCGATGCGGCAGTACCTGATCGAGCACGGGGTGCCGCAGGTGCGGGTGGTGGGCGACTACGCGGGCTTCGACACCTGGGACTCCTGCACCCGGGCGCACCGGGTGTTCGGGGTGGACCGGGCGGTCCTGGTCAGCCAGGACTTCCACGTTCGGCGGGCGCTGGCGCTCTGCGAGGCGGCGGGCATCGACGCGTACGCGGTCGGGGTGCCGGAGCTGCACGACGCCACCTGGCTGTACGGCGGGCTGCGGGAGATCCCGGGGGCCGGCAAGGCGCTGCTGAACGCCTGGCTGCGGCCGGACCCCTTCTTCCTCGGGCCCCGGGAGGAGGGCATCCCGAAGGCGCTGGCCGACGCGGGGACCGCGCGGGGCTGAGGCGGCGGCGGGGTTGGGCCGCGCTGTCGGACCCGTGCGGCATGATCGGCGGGTGCGGTCACTGCCGAGCATCATCCACCTCGACATGGACGCCTTCTTCGCGGCGGTGGAGCAGGCGGCCAAGCCGAGCCTGCGCGGGAAACCGGTGATCGTCGGCGGCCTGGGCGGCCGGGGGGTCGTCTCCACGGCCTCGTACGAGGCGCGGAAGTTCGGGGTGCACTCGGCGATGCCGATGGCGCAGGCGCGCCGGCTCTGCCCGAACGCGGCCTTCCTGTCCGGGCGGTTCGAGGCCTACCGGGCGGTGAGCGAGCTGGTCATGGGTCTGCTGCGGGAGCTGTCGCCCCTGGTGCAGCCGCTCAGCCTGGACGAGGCCTTCGTCGACCTGGAGGCGGGCCCGTACGGCCCGGCGCTGCTGGCGGCGGACCACGGGACGGGGGAGCACCTGGTGACGGCCCTCGCGGAGGACCTCCGGGCGGACATCCACCGGCGCACCGGGCTGACCGCCTCGGTCGGGGCGGCCGGGTCCAAGCTGATGGCCAAGATCGCTTCGGAGCAGGCCAAGCCGGACGGCCTGGTGCTGGTCGAGCCGGGCCAGGAGCGGGTGGTGCTGGGCCCGATGCCGGTGCGGGCGCTGCCGGGCGTCGGCCCGGCCACCGAGCAGGTCCTGCGCCGGGCGGGGCTGAACACGGTGGCCGATCTCGCCGAGGCGGGGGAGTCCGAGCTGGTGCAGCTGCTGGGCAGGGCGCACGGCGCCGGTGTCCACCAGATGTCGCTGGGGCTGGACGACCGGCCGGTGGTGGCCGACCAGGACGCCAAGTCGGTGTCGGTGGAGGACACCTTCGAGGTGGACCTCGCCGACCGGGACCGGGTGCTGCGCGAGGTCGACGTCCTGGCCGCGCGGTGCGTGCGGCGGCTGCGCGCCGCCGGACGGTCGGGGCGCACGGTGGTGCTGAAGGTGCGGCGGTTCGACTTCTCCACATTGACCCGCTCGGAGACCCTGCGCGGTCCGACGGACGACGAGACGGTGATCGTCGAGACGGCCCGCCGGCTGGCCTCCCAGGTGGACATCACCGGCGGCGTCCGGCTGCTCGGGGTCGGGGTCTCGCAGCTGGCGGACTACACCCAGGAGGACCTCTTCGCGCAGGCCGTCCGGGAGGAGGCGGGGGAGCCGGGGGCGGTCGAGGCCGACGCCCAGGAGGACGAGGCCCCGGAGCCCGCGGTGGTCGTGGCGCGGCACTGGATGCCGGGCCAGGACGTGCGGCACGCCGAACTCGGCCCGGGGTGGGTGCAGGGCAGCGGGGTCGGCCGGGTGACGGTGCGGTTCGAGACGCCGTGGAGCGGACCGGGCCGGGTGCGGACCTTCGCGGTGGAGGACCCGGCGTTGGAGCCGGCCCGTCCGCTGCCGCTGCGCGGCGACGAGGACGGGCCGTCGGCCGGGGCGGGCGGCGGTGAACCGGCGGTGGGCTGACCACCCTGGAACGCACGGAGCGGCCCCACCCGGCAGGGGGGCCGGGTGGAGCCGCGCGCACGGCCGGCCCTCGGGCGGTCGCGATGCCCTCGTCGACCGTTCGGGGACCGGTCCCCCGCGCCCTGTCCCTGGGCGCGGGGGGTGGACGCCTCGTCAGGCGTCGGTCTTGGCCAGCTCGGGGCTGGGGCTGAGGTCCGCCGCACCCTTGCCACCGGCGACGGTGACGGAGGGCTTGACGCTGCGGATCAGGAAGGGGACGGCGCCGGCGATGGCGCAGACCGCGGCGGCGACCCAGAACGCGTGCTTGTAGGCGTCCAGGGTGGGGAGCGAGACCGGGATCGGCAGCTTCATGGTGTCGCCGGTGAGGATCGCGGCCATCACGGCGGTGCCGATCGCGCCACCGACGGTGCGCAGCACGGCGTTCATGCCGTTGGCGATGCCGCTCTGCTCGACCGGGACGGCGCCGTTGATGTAGGCCGGCATCGCCGAGAAGGCGAGGCCGATGCCGAGACCGAAGATCGCCGAGGCGGTGTAGATGTCGGCCTCGTGGCTGTGACGGACGGCCAGGTAGGCCATCGCGACGGCGCCGAGGACGCCACCGAGGACCAGCGGCAGGCGCGGGCCGCGACGGGCGATCAGCAGGGCGCCGACCGGGGCGGCGACCATCGAGCCGAGCGCGGACGGCAGCAGCATGACACCGGCGTGCAGCACGGTCGCGGTGAACCCGTAGTGGGTGAGCTTCTCCGGGGTCTGGGCGAAGTTGCTGATCACCATGAACGAGCCGTACATGCCGAAGCCGATCAGCAGGCCGGCCAGGTTGGTGAAGGCGACGGCCGGGCGGGACATCATCTTCATGTCGACCAGCGGGTGCTTGACCTTGACCTCGATGACGCCCCAGATCAGGGCGATCACGGCGGCGACGGCGAACAGGCCGAGCGTCTTGGTGGAGGTCCAGCCCCAGGTGTTGCCCTGGCTGACCGCGACCAGCAGGGCGGAGAGCCAGCCGGCCAGGGTGATCGCGCCGAGCGGGTCGGCGCCGCCCTCCTTGTCGGTCACCGGGTCGCTGGGCACCCGGAAGGCGACCAGGACGACCGCGAGCAGGCCGAAGAACAGGCCCATCCAGAAGATCGACTTGTAGCTCCAGTGCTCCAGCAGCAGGCCGGTGGCGACCAGGCCGAGGCCGCTGCCGACGCCCATCGAGGCACTGATGGCGGCGACGCCACCGGTGACCTTCTGCTTCGGCAGCTCGTCGCGGACGATGCTGATGGCCAGCGGCAGCACGCCACCGCCGGCGCCCTGGAGGACGCGGGCGACGACCAGCCAGGTGAAGGAGTGGGTGCTGACGGCGAGCGCCGAGCCCGCGACGAGACCGGCCAGCGAGATCAGCAGCATCGGCTTGCGACCGCGCAGGTCGCCGAAGCGGCCCAGCAGGGGCGTCAGCACGGCGGCCGAGAGCAGGTTGGCCGTCATCAGCCAGGTGATGCTGGAGCCCGAGACGTCGAGCTCCTTGGCCAGCGAGGGCAGGATCGGAACGACCGCGGTCTGCACCACGCTGAACGACAGCATCGCCAGGATGAGGGCCGGCAGGACCCGGGCGCTGCTCTGCTTCTCGGCCGCGGTGGTGGGCTGTGGTGCCTCACTCACGGTTGCTTCCTCCCGTACATAGTGAATGAACTGAAGCAACCATGCCGGGAGATACTTCAGTGTGTCAAATATCGATCGGTGAAGCTTTGGCAAAGTCGAAGGACCCCGGACCGTGGAGGTCCGGGGTCCCTGGGTCGGACCGTCAGGCGAGCGGCCTCAGCGGGGCCGGCCGGGACGGCTCGCCGGCGCCCAAGTGCCCGCCGGCGCCCGCGTGTTCGCCGCCGCCCGGGCGCCCGGCGGCGCCGTCGGGAGTGGCGGACGGGGTGTGGTTGGACGAGGGGCCCGAAGTCGGGGCGGCCGCGGTGTTGTCGTGGACCTCGACGTGCTCGCGCCGCAGCTCGTCCCGGATCACCTCCTCGTCGGTGTAGCGCTCGACGACCAGGCGGACCCGCTCGATCGGCGCCAGGTACTTGCGGACCACCGGCCGCTCCTCGCGCAGCGTGACCTCCTCCACCGCCTCGGCGATGTCCTTGTCGCTCAACGAGGCCCGCTCCGCCTCGCCGACCGGCGTCCGCTCCACCCGGACCCGCTCGCGGACCACCGGCACCCGGCGCTCCACCGCCTCGCTGGTCACGTACTTGCGCAGCTTCGCGGTGCCCACGACATGCCACTCGGTGGTGATGTCCAGCCGTTCCTCACGGCAGGTGATCTCCACCGGAGCGTTCGGCGCCGACGAGGCCGTGCCCGCGCGGTCGGGCGCCGGGGTGCCGGAGGTGGCGGCCCGGGGGGCCGCCACCTCGGCGCCGTCGGGGCCGCCCGTGACGAGCGGGGCCGCCGGCGGGCGCTGCTCCGGTGCGACGGGCGCCGACGGGGTGGCGGGCGCGGTGGTGTCGAGGGTCCGCACGTTGGGCTCCGTAGCAGGTTCGGACGGCTTGCCGAGGTCGGCGGCCGGGGGGACGGTGAGGGGCGGGGCCATGCTGTCGGCCGAGTGGAAGGCGAGCGGCTTCGCCGGGGCCGCCGAGGCCGACTGGTCGGCGGGCTTCGCCGCGGCGACGCCCGCCACCGCGGCGGTGCCCGCCGCTGCCGCCGGGGCGGCGGCCGGCACGCTGCCGAAGTCGAGGTCGGCCGGCTCGGAGCCGGAGCCGTCACCGGCCGACGGCCGGCCGTCCACCTGCGTGTCCAGCCCGTAGTAGCGGTAGAGCTGGAGCTCCTGGGCGGGTGACAGGTGCTGGCCCACGCCGAAGTCCGGTGACTCCTTCACCAGGGACTTGTCGTAGGGCACCCGCAGTTCGTCGCCGGAGAACTCGCTCGTGGTCAAGGGGACGAAGGCGTCCCGGCCGAAGATGCCGGTCCGGACGGCCGCCCATTCGGGCTGCCCGGTGGCGTCGTCCAGGTACACCTCGTCGACCGTGCCGATCTTGTCTCCGTTGCGGTCGACCGCCTTGTGGCCGATGAGGTCCCGGGGGTCGATATCGGTCTGCACTCTTTCCTCCAGTGCGTCGCGCCTGCGGAACGCCCGCAGGCCGGCGGCCGGCCCGCCCGTCCCATCCGCCACTTCATACCAAAAGCCATGAACCGGACCGGCGCGACCGGGGTGCGGCCGGACGGGCCCGGTGCTGCGCCGTCCGGGTCACGGACCGGCTGTTCACCTGCCAGGACGCACCCGTGATCGAGGCGCCTGCCGCTGGTACCCTGGGCGCGACCGCCGAGCCCGCTCGGGAGAGTCCCCGAGAGCGGAAGTCGCTGGTCGGGGCGCCGAAGGAGCAACTCCTCCCCGGAATCTCTCAGGCATCCGTACCGTGTGGGATAGGTCACTCTGGAAAGCAGGGCAGGACTGCCGGCGAGGGAGCCGGCGGCACCACCCTCACCGACGGTGCAAGCCGGCGGGGCGCCACAGCGCCTCGCGCGGGTGAAGCTCTCAGGTCCCGATGACAGAGGGGGAGGCCTGTCGGGTCCGTCCGCCCCAGGCCTGTCCGCTGTCGTCCGCAGCGGCGGTGCCGCCCGGCGTGCGTACCCCCGCCGGTCCGTGACCAGGAGGCCTCGACCACCATGAACGCCCAGCCGAACGCGGGACGCACCACCACCCCCGTGACCCTCACCGAGCTCGAGCAGGCCAGCCCCTTCGAGAACCGCCACATCGGCCCCGACGTCGCCGCGCAGGAGAAGATGCTGGCCCAGGTGGGCTACGGCTCGCTGGACGAGCTCGCCGCCACCGCCGTGCCCGAGGCGATCCGCTCCATCACCGGGCTGGACCTGCCCGCCGGCCGCAGCGAGGCGCAGGTCCTCGCCGAGCTGCGCGAGCTGGCCGGTCGCAACACCGTCCTCCAGCCGATGATCGGCCTGGGCTACTACGGCACCTTCACCCCGCCGGTGATCCTGCGCAACGTCCTGGAGAACCCGGCCTGGTACACCGCGTACACGCCGTACCAGCCGGAGATCTCGCAGGGCCGCCTGGAGGCGCTGCTCAACTTCCAGACCGTGGTCTCCGACCTCACCGGTCTGCCCACCTCCGGCTCCTCGCTGCTGGACGAGGGCACCGCGGCCGCCGAGGCGATGTCCCTGGCCCGCCGTGTCACCAAGGTCAAGGGCGGCGTCTTCCTGGTCGACGTCGAGACCCTGCCGCAGACCGTCGCGGTGATCCGGACCCGCGCCGAGCCGACCGGCGTCGAGGTCGTCGTCGCCGACCTCTCCGCCGGCATCCCGGCCGAGATCGCCGAGCGCGGCGTCTTCGGCGTGCTGCTCCAGTACCCCGGCGCGACCGGTGTGGTCCGCGACCTCGCCCCGGTGATCGAGCAGGCCCACGGCCTCGGTGCGATCGTCGCGGTCGCCGCCGACCTGCTGGCGCTGACCCTGCTGAAGTCCCCGGGCTCGCTCGGCGCCGACATCGCCTGCGGCACCTCGCAGCGCTTCGGCGTGCCGATGGGCTTCGGCGGCCCGCACGCCGGCTACCTCTCGGTGCGCGCCGAGTACGCCCGCTCGCTGCCCGGCCGCCTGGTCGGCGTCTCCGTCGACGCCGACGGCAACCGCGCCTACCGGCTGGCCCTGCAGACCCGCGAGCAGCACATCCGCCGCGAGAAGGCGACCAGCAACATCTGCACCGCCCAGGTGCTGCTGGCCGTGATGGCCTCGATGTACGCCGTCTACCACGGCCCGGACGGCCTGGCCGACATCGCCCGCCGTACCCACCGCTACGCCGCCGCCCTCGCCGAGGGCCTGCGGGCCGGCGGCGTCGAGCTGCTGCACGGCGAGTTCTTCGACACCGTCACCGCGGTCGTCCCCGGCCGCGCCGCCGCGATCGCCGAGGCCGCCCGCGCCCACGGCATCAACGTGTACCAGGACGGCGAGGACCGGATCTCGGTCTCCACCGACGAGACCACCACCCGCGAGCACCTGGCGGGCGTCTGGGCCGCGTTCGGCGTCGAGGGCGTCGAGACCCCGGAGAGCGCCGAGGCGCTGCCGGCCGCGCTGCTGCGCGAGGACGAGTACCTGACCCACCCCGTCTTCCACAGCCACCGGTCGGAGACCGCCATGCTGCGCTACCTGCGCCGCCTGTCGGACCGCGACTACGCGCTGGACCGCGGCATGATCCCGCTGGGCTCCTGCACCATGAAGCTCAACGCGACCACCGAGATGGAGCCGGTGACCTGGCCGGAGTTCGGCCAGCTGCACCCGTTCGCGCCGATCGACCAGGCCCAGGGCTACCTCACCCTGATCCGCCAGCTGGAGCAGCAGCTGGTCGAGGTCACCGGTTACGACGCCGTCTCGATCCAGCCGAACGCCGGCTCGCAGGGCGAGCTGGCCGGTCTGCTGGCCGTCCGCGCCTACCACCACGCCAACGGTGACGTGCAGCGCGACGTCTGCCTGATCCCGTCCTCCGCGCACGGCACCAACGCGGCCTCCGCCGTGATGGCCGGTATGCGCGTGGTCGTGGTCAAGACCCTGGTCGACGGCGACGTGGACGTCGAGGACCTCCGGGCGAAGATCGAGCAGCACCGCGACAACCTCGCGGTGCTGATGGTCACCTACCCGTCCACCCACGGCGTGTACGAGACCCAGATCACCGACATCTGCGCCCTGGTGCACGAGGCCGGCGGCCAGGTCTACGTGGACGGCGCCAACCTGAACGCCCT
Organism: Kitasatospora sp. NPDC001603; assembly: GCF_040298365.1. Lineage (NCBI taxonomy): Bacteria > Bacillati > Actinomycetota > Actinomycetes > Kitasatosporales > Streptomycetaceae > Kitasatospora > Kitasatospora sp. NPDC001603. The sequence continues at coordinate 82,753 of NZ_JBEPAA010000030.1, read as the reverse complement.
GGTCGGCCTCGCCAAGCCGGGCAAGTTCGGCGCGGACGTCTCGCACCTGAACCTGCACAAGACCTTCTGCATCCCGCACGGCGGCGGCGGCCCGGGCGTCGGCCCGGTGGCGGTGCGCGCGCACCTGGCGCCGTACCTGCCGAACCACCCGCTGCAGTCCGAGGCGGGCCCGGCCACCGGCGTCGGCCCGATCTCGGCCGCCCCGTGGGGCTCGGCGGCCATCCTGCCGATCTCCTGGGCGTACGTCCGGCTGATGGGCGGGGAGGGCCTCAAGCGGGCCACCCAGGTGGCGGTGCTGAACGCCAACTACATCGCCAAGCGCCTGGCCCCGCACTTCCCGGTGCTCTACACCGGTCCCGGCGGCCTGGTCGCGCACGAGTGCATCATCGACCTGCGCCCGCTCACCAAGGAGACCGGCGTGACGGTGGACGACATCGCCAAGCGCCTGATCGACTACGGGTTCCACGCGCCGACGATGTCCTTCCCGGTGGCCGGCACCCTGATGATCGAGCCGACCGAGTCCGAGGACCTGCACGAGATCGACCGCTTCTGCGACGCGATGATCGAGATCCGGGCCGAGATCGACAAGGTCGGCTCGGGCGCGTGGCCGGCCGAGGACAACCCGCTGCGCAACGCCCCGCACACCGCGGGCGCGCTGGCCGGTGACTGGGCGCACGGCTACTCGCGCCAGGAGGCCGTCTTCCCGGCGGGCGTGAACCCGGCGGACAAGTACTGGCCGCCGGTCAGCCGGATCGACGGCGCGTACGGCGACCGCAACCTGGTCTGCTCCTGCCCGCCGCTGGACGAGTACGGCTCCTGAGCCGACTGACGCGGTACGGCAGGGCCCCGGCGGAGAAGACTCCGCCGGGGCCCTGCCCGTTGCCCTGCGTCGTCGGTGTCGCTCGGCGGCCGACCGCGCCGTCGGCCGGTCAGGCGGCGTGTGCGACGGGGCGGCGCGGGGCGATCACCCGGCCGTCGGGCAGCAGTTCGCCGGTGTCCTCGAAGACCAGGACGCCGTTGCAGAGCAGGCTCCAGCCCTGCTCCGGGTGGCAGGCCACCGGTACGGCCGCCTCGCGGTCCTCGGACTCCGCCGACGGGCACTCAGGACGGTGCTGGCACATACGCGTACCCTCGCTTCGCTTGGCGATCCTCCCCGTGGTGCGGCGCCGCCGGGTGACCGGCGGGAGCCGCCGCGGTAGTCGGATCCTGTCCGGCGCCGGGCCAGGTGTGGACCGGCGCTCAAGTGGGTAGGACAGGGGGTCCTTCCACGCTGGTTCCCAGTGTCGGCATCCCGGGGCGATCGCGCAGCAATTTCGTGACATGCGCCACAACTACCGGGCAGAGATCACCCGTTCAGGTGGCGGCAGACGTGAATGAGCGCCGGACGGGTCAAGGGGCGGCTGACTCGATTCGGCCATGCCCTATGACCCGTCCGGGTGGGTACGGGTGGCGCGGGGGTGACGCGGGAGCGTTCAGGAGGAGCCGAGCAGCAGTGGCCTGGCGAGCGGGGCGCGGGTGAGGACGGGCAGCAGGTCGGCCGCCGGGTAGGCGCGGTGCGCGGTGACGCCGAGCGGGGCCGGGGCCAGTGGGATCAGCTGGTCCGCGTCGGGGCCGGCGTCCGGGCTGTGCAGCCAGAGCGCGGTGGCGTACTGGCCCGGAAAGGTGAGCAGCCGGGGCTGCCGTCGGGTCCGCGAGGTCTGGGCGAGCTGCCAGGCCTGGCGCAGCGCCCGGACGGTGGAGTCCAGGTACGGCCCGGCGGTGAAGTGGGAGAAGACGTGTCCCTCGACGCCCTGGACCACCTCGGCCGCGGCCGCCACCTCGGCGCCGTCCTTGATCAGGAACCGCCAGCCCGTCCGCCGGGCGGCGGCGAGCTCGGGTCGGGGCCCGTCCAGGACGTGGACCGCGAGCGGATGCGCGGGCAGCAGCGGGCCGGTCGGATGACGCAGCGCGGCGGCGGCGGGCTGGCGCAGCGCGGTCTCCGAGTCGAGCGCGGCGAGGACCGCGCGCAGGGCGCTGGGCGGGGGCTGGGGGGTCTGCAGAGTCATGGCGGGGTCGCCTCTCCGTGCGAGATCGGCGTGCGAGTGCGGCATACCGGCATGGCGCGGTGTGTCGTCGGTGACGGAACCTGGCCGTGTCCGGTTGTGCATGATCGCGGTGCGGGCGCCGCCGCTGCCGTCGACGAGGGTGTTCGGATCGACAGCGGGCCGGCCTTGGGCGCAGTGCGAATTCTATCGAACAGGTGCACAGGGTGACCTGTTTATCACAGGCGGTGGCGCCGGGCAAGTCGACGGATGTGCTGAAAGACCATCAGTTCCCTTGCATTGCAAGCCGGTCGAAGCGATCGGGTATCGATCTTCGGGGTGGGCATGATGCTTGCACGGTCGGTCGGCCGGCCGCTCAGGAGGAGGGGACCATGGGCGAGAAGGTCGTGGCGACGCGCGCGGACCTGTCGGACCGGCAGCTGTACCGGCGCAAGCTCCAGTCCTGCCAGGACGCGCTGGAGCGGATGCTGCGAGAGGACCGCTTCGACCGGCCCCGCGCCGTGATGGGGCTGGAGATCGAGCTCAACCTGGCCGACGAGCAGGGCCTGCCGGTGATGCGCAACGCGCAGGTGCTCAGCTCGATCGGCTCCAGTGACTTCCAGACCGAGCTGGGCCAGTTCAACATCGAGGTCAACATCGCCCCGCACCGGCTCGCCGGCCACGTCTTCGAGGAGCTGCGCGAGGAGATCGACACCGGGCTGCGCTACGCCGACCGGCGGGCCGCCGAGGCCGGCGCGCGGATCGTGATGGTCGGCATCCTGCCGACCCTGGAGCACGATCACACCGGGCTGGACGCGATGTCCCACAACCAGCGGTACAGCCTGCTCAGCGACCAGATCCTGGCCGCCCGGGGGGAGGACATCACGCTGGACATCGAGGGCGTCGAGCACCTCCAGCTGGAGTCGATCACCATGGTCGCCGAGGCCGCCGCGACCTCGTTGCAACTGCACCTCCAGGTGACCCCCGAGCGGTTCTCCTCGGTCTGGAACGCGGCCCAGGCGATCTGCGGCCCGCAACTGGCGCTCGGCGCCAACTCGCCGTTCCTGTTCGGCCGGGAGCTGTGGCGGGAGACCAGGCCGGTGCTCTTCCAGCAGGCCTGCGACACCCGTTCGGCCGAACTCAAGGCGCAGGGCGTACGGCCGATCACCTGGTTCGGCGAGCGCTGGGTGGACTCGGCGTCCGACCTGTTCGAGGAGAACCTGCGGTACTTCCCGGCGCTGCTGCCGATCTGCGACGACGAGGACCCGGTGAAGGTGCTGGCCTCCGGCGGCGTGCCGCGGCTGGCCGAGATGCGGCTGCACAACGGCACCATCTACCGGTGGAACCGCCCGGTGTACGACGTCAGTGGCGGCGTGCCGCACCTGCGGGTGGAGAACCGCGCGCTGCCGGCCGGTCCGACCGTCGCCGACACGCTGGCCAACGCGGCCTTCTACTACGGGCTCGTCCGGGTGCTCGCGGAGCAGTCGCGGCCGATCTGGACCAGGCTGCCGTTCGAGCGGGCCGACGAGAACTTCCGGCAGGCCGCCCGGTACGGCGTCGACGCCGTGTTCCAGTGGCCGCGGCAGGGCCGGGCCGGGCGCGGCGGGGGCCTGGCCACCGTCCCCGCGGTCGACCTGGTGCTGAACGAGCTGCTGCCGATGGCCTACCAGGGGCTGGACGAGTGGGGCGTGGAGCCGGCCGACCGGGACCGCTACCTCGGCATCATCGAGCAGCGCTGCCTGCGCCGGGTCAACGGCGCCTCCTGGCAGAGCGCCACCTTCCACCGGCTGCGCGAGCAGTTCGGGATGGACCGCCCCGCCGCGCTCGCCGCGATGACCCGGCGCTACATCGAGTACATGCGGGTCGGCGAGCCCGTGCACACCTGGCCGGTGGGGTAGGGCCCGGCGGCCCCGTGGCGGGGGCACTCCGCGGCCCTGACGGGGAGTGCCCTGTGGAAGGATGACCGCTCCGGCGGTCGGCCGACGGCCGGAGCGACGCCGGACCGCTGGAGCACCCCGTGACCACCGCCCCGACCCAACCGGAGACCGCGCGGCCCACGCGCCGGCTGCTCGGCGTGGAACTGCTGATCGTCCTCGGCCTCTCCCTCGGGGCGAGCGGCGTCGGCGCGCTGATCAGCTTCACGGGCTCGCTGACCGAGACGCTCCAGCTCGGCCAGCAGGTCGCCACCCTGAACTCCTCACGGGCGCCCGGCCGCCCCTGGCTGGACCTCGCCTGGCAGGTCTACTACATCGCGCGCGGGCTGATGCCGGTGGTGCTGGTCGGCTACCTGCTGGTGCGCGAGGGCACCTCGCTGCGGGTGCTCGGGTTCGACCTCGGACAGAAGCTGCGCGACCTCGGCCGGGGCGCCGCCGTCGCGGCCGCGATCGGCGGCACCGGGCTGGTGCTCTACCTGGGCTCGCAGGCGGCCGGCTACAACCTGACGGTGGCGCCGTCCGGGCTGCCCGACGTCTGGTGGCGGATCCCGGTGCTGGTCGCCTCCGCCTGGCAGAACGCCATCCTGGAGGAGGTCGTCGTCCTCGGCTACCTGCTGCGCCGGCTCGGGCAACTGGGCTGGTCGTGGCCGGCCGCGCTGGTGGCCGGCTCGGTGCTGCGGGGTTCGTACCACCTGTACCAGGGGGTGGGCGGGCTGGTCGGGAACATGGTGATGGGCGCGGTGTTCTGCCTGCTGTACCGGCGCTGGGGGCGGGTGATGCCCCTGGTGGCGGCGCACGCGCTGATCGACACGGTGGCCTTCGTCGGGTACGCGCTGCTGGCCGGCCACGTCAGCTGGCTGCCCACCGGCTGACCGCCGGGCGGACGGCCAGGGGGCGCGGCGGGCGGGCCAGCAGCCGGTCCACGTGCCGGCGCTCCAGGCCCTGGCCCGGGTCGATGGGCAGCAGGAGGCGGTCACGGCGCCAGAGGGCGTTGCGGACCAGGCAGGGCGGGATGACGTCGTCCGTCCAGGCGAACGGCCGGCCGGCGGCGTACCGCAGCAGGGGGGCCCACTTGTGGGCGGAGAACAGCTCCATCAGCGGTACCCGCGGGTCGCCGGGCTGCGGGACGTAGCCGGCGAAGCGGACCACCGGCAGCCGGGGCAGCCCGATCGCCGGGGCGATGTGGGTGTTGGCCTCCTCCTCCCAGGTGGTGGCCCAGACCAGTTCGTAGGTGTCGGCCAGTTCACGCAGCCACTCGCCGTGCCGGGCGGAGAGCAGGACGCTGTAGCCGAGCAGGGTGTGCGCGTCGAACCCGGCCTCGGGTCTCGGGCAGACGGGGTTGAGCACCCCGTCGACATCCAGGAACAGCAGTGGCTTCGGCACCGGGCGCCCCCCAGGTCAAGACGTCTCTGTCATCCGGTCGGACGAGTGGCGTACGCCGGTGGTTGCCCGGCGGAGGGCGCGCGCGGGGGGCGCGGGGGCGCTCAGCCGACGGTGGCGGGCTCGACGGGCCGCGCGACGGAGGCCGGAGCGGCGCGCCGGGAGAGCCGGCGGACCTGCGGCTCCAGCAGGACGAGGGCGCTGAGCAGCAGGCAGAGCGCCGCACAGGCCCAGAGCGCGCCGGTCAGGCCCAGCCCGACCGCGGCCGGCCCGGCCAGCGCGGTGCCGACCGGGGCCAGCGAGAGCGAGCCCAGCTGGTCGTAGGCGGAGACCCGGGAGAACATCTCGGCGGGAATCTCCTGCTGCAGGGCGACCATCCAGTTGACGCCGAACACGGTGACCCCGGCGCCGGACAGGAACATCGCCGCGACGAGTACCGGCAGCGGCGCGGCCAGCGCGAGGGCCAGCGCCGGCAGGCCGAAGAGGAAGACGCCCCAGTTGCCGATCAGCAGGATCCGGCGGGGCTGCCAGCGGACCATCAGCAGGCCGGTCACCACCAGGCCGATCCCGTGCGCGGCGAGCGCCAGCCCCCAGTCGCCGGCGCCGCCCAGTCGTTGCTCGGCGACGATCGGCCCGTACACCGCGTCCACGGCGGTGATGCAGGCCATCAGCACGGCGAACTGGAGCACGATCACCCAGAGCCAGCGGCGGGAGGCGAACTCCTGCCAGCCCTCGCGCAGGTCGCGCAGCATGCCGCCGCCGGCCGCGGCGGGGGCGGCGGCCTCGGCCTCCAGGAAGAACCGCAGGGCGGCGGCGACCAGGAAGCAGCCGGCGTCCACCGCGAGCACCCAGCCGGGGCCGACGGCGGCGGTGAGGGCGCCGCCGAGCGCCATGCCGCCGATCTGCGCGGAGTTCAGCGCCAGCCGGAAGACCGAGAACGCCCGGCCGGCGTGCTCCGCGGCCACGCTCTGCATGATCATGCCCTCGGAGGCGGGGGCGTAGAAGGCGTGCCCGGCGCCGCCCGCCGCGGAGAGCAGCATCAGCTGCCAGAGCTGCGCCTGACCGGCCAGGACCAGCGCGGCCAGAACCGCCTGGGAGACGGCGCTGAACAGGTTGGCGGCGACCATGACGTGGTGGCGCGGCAGACGGTCGGCGAGGGCGCCGCCGATCATCAGCAGCAGGACGACCGGGACCAGCCGGGCGGCGGTGACGTAGCCGACCTCGGCGGTGGAGCCGCCGCTCGCCATCACCGCGAAGGCGGTGGCGATCGGGGCTCCGGCGTTGCCGAGGCCGCTGACCACGGTGGCGGCGGTCTGGATGCGGAAGTTGCGGCCGGCCCAGGGGAAGCGGCGTCGGTGCGGGGGTGGGGGTTGGCTCTGCACCTGGTGACTATGCCGGGGGACGTGACAGCTGTCCACCGGGTTTCGGGCCTCACGGCGGGGGCCGAGAGGTGGCGTGCGGGCCTCACGGCGGGCGGCCGGGACGCGGCGTGCCTCACCGGCGGGCGCGCTCAGCCGAGGTGGCCCCGGAGGAAGCTGAGGGTGCGCCGCCAGGCCGTCCGGGCCTGGAGCGGGTCGTAGGAGCCGGGGCGGTTCTCGTCGTTCATGAAGGCGTGCCCGGCCGGATAGAAGTGGATCTCGGGCCGGACGTCGGTCGCCTCGCCGATCCGGATCGCCGCCTCGTCGACGGCGGCCATCGGGATCGACCGGTCGTGCTCGGCGTAGTGCCCCAGCACGTGGGCGGTGAGGCCCCGGTAGTCGAAGTCCGGATCGGGTGGCAGCCCGTAGAACGGCACCACGGCGGCCACCCGGTCGCCCTCGGCGGCGGCCAGCAGCAGCGCGAAGCCGCCGCCCATGCAGAACCCGACCACGCCGACCGCGTCGCCGACCACGCCGTCCAGGCCGAGCAGGTACCCGACCGCGCCGCGCAGGTCCACCACCGCCCGCTCGACCGGGAGTTCGCGCTTCAGCCGGGCCGCCTCGGCACTGTCGTGGGCGGTCGCGCCGCCGAACAGGTCGGGGGCGAGGACGGTGAACCCCTCGGCGGCGAAGCGGTCCGCCATCGCGGCCACGTGGGAGGTGAGCCCCCACCACTCCTGCACCACCACCAGGCCGGGGCCGACGCCCCGCTCGGGCCGGGCCAGATAGCCGTGGGCCTGGCGGCCGTTGCTCGGGAAGGTGACGTTCTGCCGGGAGCCGCCCTGCTCAGGCATGGCTTCCTCTCGGTGGGGACGGGCCGCGCGGCGCGGCGAGGGCTGCTGGGGGGTCGGCGCCGAGGGGGCGTCCGGGAGCGTGGTCGGCGCCGGCCCCCCGCGCCGGCGCGGCGCGGCGGATCAGCCCATCTCCTCCAGCGCCCGGCCCTTGGTTTCCTTGATGCAGAAGGCCACGAAGGGGATCGAGAGCAGGGCGAAGGCCGCGTAGATGACGTAGGTCGCCGACAGGTTCCAGTCCGCGAGGTCGGGGAAGCTGACGGTGATCGCCCAGTTGGCGATCCACTGGGCCGAGGCGGCGACGGAGAGGGCGAGCGCCCGGATCCGGTTGGGGAACATCTCGCCGAGCAGGACCCAGACCACCACGCCCCAGGAGAAGGCGAAGCAGAACACGAAGACGTGCGCGGCGACCAGCGCGACGGTGGCGTAGGTGTCGTCCAGGGTGGCGGCGTCGCCGGTGCCGTGCCGGAAGGAGAAGGCCCAGGCGGCGGTGCCCAGCGCCAGCGCCATGCCGGCCGATCCGGCCAGCGCGAGCGGCTTGCGGCCGATCCGGTCGACCAGGGCCATGGCGACCACCGTGCCGACCACGTTGACGATCGAGGTGGAGAGGCTGATCAGCAGTGAGTTGGACTCGTTGATGCCGACGGACTGCCAGAGGAAGGACGAGTAGTAGAAGATCACGTTGATGCCGACGAACTGCTGGAACACCGAGGCGCCGATGCCGATCCAGACGATCGGCAGCAGCCCGAAGCGGCCGCCCAGCAGGTCCCTGGCCCGGGGCTTGTGGGCGGATTCCAGCACCGCGCGGATCTCGCTGACCCGGGCGTCGAGGTCGACCCCCTCGCCCTCCACCTCCAGCAGCACCTTGCGGGCCTGCGCCTCGCGGCGGTCGGCGATCAGGTAGCGCGGCGACTCCGGGATGGCCAGCGCCATCAGCCCGTAGACGAGGGCCGGGACGGTCTCGACGCCGAGCATCCACTGCCAGGCCTGGATGCCGCCCAGGTGACCGGTGGAGTCGCCGCCGGCGGCCTGGTTGAGGGCCCAGTTGGCGAGCTGGGAGACGGTGATGCCGAGCACGATCGCCATCTGCTGGAAGGACGCCAGCCGGCCGCGGTAGGCGGTGGGCGCGACCTCCGCGATGTAGGTCGGGGCGATCACCGAGGCGATGCCGATCGCGACGCCGCCGACCACCCGCCAGGTGGCCAGCACCTGGATGCTCGGCGGGAACATCGAGCCGATGCCGCTGATCGCGAACAATGTGGCGGCCAGCAGCATGGTGCGGACCCGGCCGAACTGGTCGGCGAGCCGGCCGGCGATCACCGCCCCGCCGGCCGAGCCGAGCAGGGCGATGGCCACCACGAAGGCGGTCTCGCCGTTGCCGACCGCGAAGTGCTTCTGGATGCCGGTCACCGCACCGTTGATCACCGCGCTGTCGTAGCCGAACAGGAAGCCGCCCATCGCGGCCGCCGCCGAGATGAAGACGACGTGTCCGAGATGCGCCTCGCCGGAGGTCGGACGGGATGTGGCTGTGGACACGCGCGCTCCCCGGGTGGACGGGCCCGCCGGCACAGCCGAGGGGGCAGGATTCGTCACACATTCGATCAGCGGCGTCCCGGCTTCGCCCGAAATCGAGCCGATCGGGTGACTTGGCGTCAGCGCTGCTACCCCGTGCGCCGCGCGTTACGCCTGAGGAGCTGGGTGCGGGCGGCGGCGTCCAGGCCCCGGTCGCGTTCGGCCAGCCGGTCGGCGACGGCCCGCTGCTCCGCCGCGCCCTTCTTGTCGTCGTACTTGAACTTGGCGCGCACCGTGCGGACCGTCAGCCGCAGCCCGCGCAGGCCCGACAGGAGCGGGCCGAAGGGCGCCTCGCCCGGGGCCACCCGGGTGTCCGGGGTCTCCGGCTGGAAGTGCGCCAGCTGCCGGTTGAGGATCGCCGCCTTGCCGGCCGCGTCCTCGACGATCTCGGCCGTGCAGAGGAACTGGACGGAGGCGTAGTAGCTGGTCGGCGTGCCCGGCTCGCCGCGCCAGTGGCCGGGGGCGAAGGCGTAGTCGTCGGTGACCGCGAGGGTGACCTCGGGGTCGGCCCGGACGGCGGCGAACAGCGGGTTGGGCGCGGCGAGGTGCAGCAGGATCTCGCCCCGCTCGACGTCCAGCAGGAAGTGGGTGGGGACCAGGACGGGCCCCTGGCCGGGCAGGCCGTTGGCGGCGAGCAGGCCGAAGTCGCGGCCCTGGGCGAGCCAGGCCCGCCACTCGGCCTCGTCACCCCGGTCCCAGGACCTGATCAGCATGGGGAGCCCCTCAGCGGGTGAAGTCGCGCAGGTGCGCGGGGAGCGGCACGGCGGTGGAGGCGTCCGGCACGGGGGCGCCGTACACCGTGGTCACCGGCACGACGCCGGCCCAGTACGGGAGGTCGAGGTCCGCCTCGTCGTCGTCGGCCTCGTCGGCGCGGGTCTTGGCCGAGACCTCGTCGAGGTCGAGCCGGACGACGGCGGTGGCGGCCAGCTCCTTGGCGTTGGCCGGGCGGACCTCGGCGGAGCGGCCGGGGACGGTCTGGTCGACCAGCGCGTCCAGCGCGACCGACAGCTCCACCGGGTCGGTGACCTGGTGGGCCGTGCCGTGGGCGACGACCGAGCGGAAGTTGATCGAGTGGTTGAACGCGGACTTGGTCAGCACCAGGGCGTCGACCAGGGTGACGGTGACGCAGACCGGCATGCCCTGGTCGCCCTTGGCGCCGCGCAGCGGCCGGCTGCCGGTGGAGCCGTGGACGTAGAGGCGGTCGCCGACCCGGGCGAAGATGGTCGGCAGCACGACGGGGGCGCCGTCGACGACGAAGCCGAGGTGGCAGAGGTAGGTGCTGTCGAGGATCGCGTGGATCGCGTCCCGCTCCCAGGTGGCGCGGTCCTTGTAGCGGGTGGGGGTGGTGCGCGGGGTACGGGCGTAGGACGCGGTGCCGTCTGACATGACAACCTCTATGTACTAGTGCATAATCTCTTTTGTGCTAGGAGACTATCCGATCAAGGGACGGCGCGCCAGCGAGATCGCGGCCGACGTCGAGCAGGCCGTCAGCACCGGGCGGCTCGCGCCCGGCACCGCACTGCCCCCGCTGCGCGACCTGGCCGCCGAACTCGGCGTCAACCCCAACACCGTCGCCGCCGCCTACCGGCTGCTCCGCGACCGGGGGGTGATCGAGACCGCCGGCCGCAAGGGCAGCCGGATCCGCCCGCGGCCGGCGCTCACTCCGCGCGACCAGATCCGGGTGCCCGTCCCGCCGGACGCCCGGGACCTCTCCAACGGCAACCCCGACCCGGCGCTGCTCCCCGACCTCACCCCGGCCCTCGCCGCCGCGGCCGAGGCCGCCCGCCGCGACCCGGTGCTCTACGGGCGCCCCTCCGCCGATCCGGGGCTCCTGGCCCTCGCCGGGGCGGGCTTCCGCGCCGACGGCCTGCCCGACGCGCCGATCGCCATCAACTCCGGCTCGCTCGACACCATCGAGCGGATCCTCGCCACCCGGCTGCGCCCCGGGGACGCCGTCGCCGTCGAGGACCCGGGGTGGGGGAGCCTGATGGACCTGCTGCCCGCCCTCGGACTGCGGGCCGCCGCCGTCCGGCTGGACGACGAGGGGCCGCTGCCGGAGGCGCTCGCCGAGGCGCTGGCGGCCGGGGTCCGCGCGGTGGTCGTCACCAGCCGCGCGCAGAACCCGACCGGCGCGGTGGTCACCGCCGCCCGGGCGGCCGCGCTGCGGGCGGTGCTGGCGGGCCATCCCGGGGTGCTGCTGATCGAGGACGACCACGGCCACGGCATGGTCGACCAGCCCTTCCACTCGCTGGTCGGGGCCGGCTCCGACCACTGGGTGGTGGTGCGCTCGGCGGCCAAGGCCTACGGGCCGGACCTGCGGCTCTCCTTCGCGGTCGGGGACGCCGACACCATCGGCCGGGTGCAGGGCCGTCAGCGGCTCGGGGCCGGCTGGGTCAGCCATCTGCTGCAGGCCACGGTCGCCGAGCTGTGGCGCACCGACGCGGCGCCGGTCGCGCGGGTGGCCGCCGCCTACCGGGCGCGCCGGGACGCCCTGCTGGGGGAGCTGGCCGCCCGTGGCATCGAGGCGCACGGCGCGAGCGGGCTGAACGTCTGGGTGCCCGTCCCGGACGAGACCGGCGCGCTCGCCGCGCTGGTGCAGCGCGGCTGGGTCGTGGCGCCGGGCGCGCGGTTCCGCCTGCAGTCCGCGCCGGGGCTGCGGATCACCGTCGCCCGGCTCGATCCGGCCGAGGCACGGCGGCTGGCCGACGACCTGGCGGCCGTGCTCGGAGCGGACGGTGCCGGTTCGCGACTGATCTGAACCGGTCGGTAACAGGCCGGGAATCCTGTGCACGACCGATCTGAACCGGTCGGTAACAGAGTGAGAAACCTGGTGCAGATACCTAGCGGTAACAAGCGCGAGCATGTCATCTTCATCGCGCCACCGGCCGGCGGCCCACCCTCACCTCCGCGTCTCCCCGCCCCCACCGTGCGGACGAGACCGACCGCAGGAGTTCCGCCGTGCCCGAAAACCGTTCGAGCATCACTCGCAGAACCACCCGCCTCACCCGGCGGCTGCTCGCCGCCGCCCTCGCCCTGCCGCTCGGCGCGGCCGGCCTGGTCGCCGGCGCCGCCGCACCGGCCGCGGCCGCCGGCGCGGTGCCGGCCGGGCCCACCGCCAGCGTCACCCTGGGGGACAGCTACATCTCCGGCGAGGCCGGCCGCTGGAAGGGCAACTCGGTCGTCACCGGCGGAAGCCGGTCCGGTACCGACCGGGCCTGGACCGGCAGCGCCTACGACCCGAGCGGGGTCTACGGCGCGACGTATGCCAGCGGGTGCGACCGCTCGGACGTCGCGGAGGTGCGCAGCGCCCCGACCGTGACCCAGACCCAGCTGAACCTGGCCTGCTCGGGGGCCGTCGCCGCCAACGTCTTCCGGGCCGCGAACGGCGGCCAGTCGTTCAAGGGCGAGGCGCCGCAGGCCGACCAGCTCGCCTCCGTGGCGCGGCAGTACAACGTCAAGCTGATCACGCTCTCGATCGGCGGGAACGACCTCGGCTTCGCCGACGTGATCCAGAGCTGCGTCACGGACTACCTCGTCTGGTACTCCTACTGCCACGACGACCAGCAGGGCGAGGTCGACTCCCGGATGCCCGGCGCGATGGCGGGGGTCGGCAAGGCGCTGGACGAGATCCGGACCGTGATGGCCGGTGCGGGCTACGCGACCGGGGACTACCGGGTCGTGCTGCAGTCCTACCCCTCGCCGATCCCGCGCGGCGCCGAGATGCGCTACCCGGAGAGCGGCTGGAGCCGGTCCGACACCGGCGGCTGTCCGTTCTGGAACGGCGACGCGGACTGGGCCCGGGACTCGCTGGTGCCGCAGATCTCGCGGGCGCTGGCCGGGGTCGCCGTCGCGAAGGGGGCGCAGTTCCTGGACCTGGCGGACATGCTGCAGGGGCGCGAGGTCTGCTCCAAGGCCACCAAGCAGGCGAGTTCGAGCAGCGCGCCGTCCGCCACCACGAGTGAGTGGGCGCGGTTCGTCGACGGCGGGCTCAGCGCCTCGCAGGGCACGATCCAGGAGTCGATGCACCCGAACTACTACGGCCAGCAGGCCCTCGGGCAGTGCCTGACCCTGCTGTACGCGCGGCCGACCGGCAACTACGGCTGCCGCAACACGGCCGGCAAGGACGCGAGCGGGATGTACCTCACCGCGCGGTAGCGCGCGGCGCGGCCGGTCCCCGCCCCCGGGCCCGAGCGGGGACCGGCCGCGGCGGGTCAGCCCTTGGCGAGCAGCGCCTCGGCGTGCGCGCGCACCTGATCCTTCGTCAGATAGGCGTCGGTGTACTCGAAGTCCCGCAGCCGGGCGGGCTGGCGGGCCAGGAAGCCGGTCCGGACGAAGTCGTCGCCGGCGGTGGCGTTGAGCAGCCAGTTGGCGCCGACCCGGAACTTCGCCACGTTGGTGCGCATCGCCATCAGGTGGTAGCCGCGGGCGACCACCTGGGCGGGGACGCCGCGCAGTTCGACGCCGACCGGCTTGGAGACCGCGTCCTTGCCGCCGAGGTCCACCACCAGGCCCAGGTCCTTGTGGTAGTAGGGCTCCAGCGGCTGGTTGCGCAGCGCGGCGATCACGTTGTTGGCCACCGCCCGGCCCTGGCGGGCGGAGTGCTGGGCGGTGGGCGGGCAGACCGCGCCGTCGCCCTTCGCGAGGTCCGGGACGGCGGCGGCGTCGCCGAGTGCGAAGACACCCTCGAACTGCGGCACCCGCATCTCCGCGGTGACCGCGATCCGGCCGCGGACCGTCTCGGCGTCCAGGGTGCCGATCAGCGGGCTGGCCGCGACGCCGGCCGTCCAGATCAGCGTCCGGCAGGGGAGCACCCGGCCGTCGGTGAACTTGACCGACTCGGCGCCGACTTCGGCCACCGAGACGCCCAGCGAGACCTCGATGCCGCGCTCGCGCAGCACCTCCAGGGCGGCGACACCGAGGGCGTCGCCGAGCTCCGGCATCAGCTTCGGGGCGATGTCGATCAGGTGCCACTTGATCTGCCGGGCGTCCAGCCGCGGGTAGCGCCGGGCGGCCGCGGTGGTCAGCCGCTGGAGGCAGGCGGCGGTCTCGGTGCCCGCGTAGCCGCCGCCGACCACCACGAACTGGAGCCGGGACTCGCGCTCCCGCTGGTCCAGGGTGGCGGAGGCGAGGTCGAGTTGGGCGATGACGTGGTCGCGGACGTAGGTCGCCTCGGCGAGCGTCTTCATGCCGCGCGCGTAGTCGGTCAGGCCCGGGATGTCGAAGGTGCGGGTCACGCTGCCGGGCGCGAGCACCAGGTAGTCGTACTTCTGCGCGACCACCTCGTCGGTGATCTTGCGGACCACGCAGACCTTGGAACGCGGGTCGACGCCGATCGCGCCGCCGGGGACGATGTGGGTGCGGCGAAGCGTCCGGCGGAGCGAGACCGCGACCGACTGCGGGGTCAGCACCCCGGCCGCCACGTGCGGGAGCAGCGGCAGATAGAGCTGATAGCTGAACGGCGTGACCAGCGAGATCTCCGCCTCCGAGGGCGTGAGCTTGCGTTCGAGCCGGCGAGCGCACTCCAGTCCGGCGAAGCCACCGCCCACGATCAGGATCCGAGCTCGTTCCATCGTTCATCCCTTACAGTGCAGTTCGTACCGTGCAAGGTCCCCACTACTCTGAGCCACACTCGCACGGCGGAGCGGGCGCTGCCACCGGACGGCGCGGATGGCGCAGGCCCGCGCCGGGCGGGGACGGCACGCGGCCCCCGGTCCGCGCATATGCCCGATAGGCTGTCCGGCGTGCTCCCCGAGGTGACGGCGGTCCGTTATGTGACGCCACTGCGAGAAGGCGGCTCGATGCCGGGCCTGGTCGAGGCCGACGACCGGCGGCTGTACGCCCTGAAATGGGTCGGCGCCGCGCAGGGCCGCAAAGCGCTGGTGGCGGAGGTGCTGGCCGGTGAGCTGGGCCGCCGGCTCGGGCTGCCGGTACCGGAGTTGGTCACCGTGGACCTCGACCCGGTGCTGGCCCGCAGCGAGCCGGACCCGCAGATCCAGGACCAGATGCGGGCCAGCGGCGGCCGCAACCTCGGGATGGCCTTCGTCAGCGGGGCGCTCAACTTCGACCCGCTCTGCTTCGAGGTGGACGCCGGGCTGGCCGGGCAGGTGCTCTGGTTCGACGCCCTGATCGGCAACGTCGACCGCTCGTGGCGCAACCCCAACCTGCTGGTGGCCACCGGCGGGCTGCGGCTGATCGACCACGGCGCCAGCCTGATCTTCCATCACCACTGGGCGGGCGCGGCCGGCTGGATCCGCCGCCCGTACGACGCCTCCGACCACGCGCTGTTGCGCGCGGAGCCCGATCTGGTGGCCGCGGACAAGGCGCTCGCGCCGCTCGCCGAGGCGGCGGTGGAGGCGGCGGTGGCGCGGATCCCGGACGTCTGGCTGGCGGACGAGCCGGGCTTCGACTCGCCCGAGGCGGTGCGCGCCGCGTACCGCTCCCAGCTGACCGGGCGACTGGCCGGCCCGCGTGACTGGCTGCCGGAGGTCTCCGCATGAGCGAGTCCGTGACGCCGGCCCCGCCGGCCGTCGAGCTGCACGACTACGAGTACGCGGTGATCCGGGCGGTGCCCCGGGTCGAGCGCGGCGAGTGCGTCAACGTCGGGGTGCTGCTGTACTGCCGGCAGAGCGCGCACCTGGGCGCCCGGACCCATCTGGACCAGGCCCGGCTGCTGGCGCTCGACCCGGTGGCGGACGTCGCCGGGGTGCGGCGGGCGCTGCACGGGATCGAGGCGGTCTGCGCGGGCGGGCCCGCGGCCGGTCCGGCGGCGGGCGACAGTCCGGGGCAGCGGTTCCGCTGGCTGACGGCGCCGCGCAGTGCCATCGTCCAGCCGGGACCGGTGCACACCGGGCTGACCGGTGACCCGGAGGCCGAGCTGCGGCGGCTCTTCGACCAGCTGGTGCTCTGAGGGCGACCGGTCGGGTGCCCGGGGGCCGTCCGGGGGCCCTTCCGGGGCCGAGCGGTTGACCTGCGGACTTTTGCCCCGGTCAAAGCTTGAGTTGGTGAAGCACTCGGTCGTACGCTGGCCCCATGGGTTCGACAGCGACGACGACCGTACCGACCAACGCCGAGTTGATGGAGGCGTTGGCCGCCGTCGGCGCTGCCTACTTCCAGGACTTCGCGGGAGCCGCGGCCCGGCACGGCCTCTCCTCCTCCCAGGCGAAGGCCCTCGGTGCGGTGCAGGAGCCGGTGCCGATGCGCGCGCTGGCCGGCCGGCTGGGCTGCGACGCCTCCAACGTGACGGGGATCGTCGACCGGCTGGAGTCGCTCGGCCTGGCCAACCGCGAGGCGGCGGCCGGTGACCGGCGGGTCAAGATCGTGGTGATCACCGAGCAGGGCCGCGAGATCCTCGGGCTGATCCGCGGCGAGATGAGCCGTACCCACCAGGCCTTCGAGGCGATGACGGACGAGCAGCGGATCTCGCTGCACTCGATCTGCGCGCAGGTGCTGCCGGTCCTCGCCGGGCGCTCGCCCGGCACGGTGTAGCGGCACAGCGGCACAGCGGCACAGTGGCACAGCGGTACGGCGATCGGCCGGGGCGGGCGCGGGAGGCGGCAGCGCCCGGTCCGCCGCCGCTCGCGCTGACCTCGGCTGTTAGGCTTGCGAAGCGTGAGCGCGAAGCCCCAGATCCCCAATGTCCTGGCCTCCCGGTACGCCTCGGCGACCCTGGCCCAGCTGTGGTCCCCCGAGCACAAGGTGGTCCTTGAGCGCCACCTGTGGCTCGCCGTCCTGAAGGCCCAGCAGGACCTCGGCGTGGAGGTGCCCGCAGGCGCCGTCGCCGACTACGAGCGGGTGATCGACCAGGTCGACCTCGGTTCGATCGCCGCCCGCGAGCGGGTCACCCGGCACGACGTGAAGGCGCGGATCGAGGAGTTCAGCGACCTCGCCGGCCACGAGCAGATCCACAAGGGCATGACCTCCCGGGACCTGACCGAGAACGTCGAGCAGCTGCAGATCCGCCAGTCGCTGGAGCACGTCCGCGACCGCACGGTCGCCGTGCTGGTCCGCCTGGGCCGGCTCGCCGCCCAGCACTCCGAGCTGGTCATGGCCGGCCGGTCGCACAACGTCGCCGCGCAGGCCACCACCCTGGGCAAGCGCTTCGCGACCGTCGCCGACGAGGTGCTGGTCGCCTTCCGCCGGCTGGAGGAGCTGATCGCCCGCTACCCGCTGCGCGGGATCAAGGGCCCGGTCGGCACCGCCCAGGACATGCTCGACCTGCTCGGCGGCGACACCGACAAGCTCGCCGAGCTGGAGCGCCGGGTGGCCGGTCACCTCGGCTTCGACCACGTGCTGACCAGCGTCGGCCAGGTCTACCCGCGCTCGCTGGACTTCGAGGTGCTCACCGCCCTCGTCCAGCTCTCGGCCGGGCCGTCCAGCCTGGCCAAGACGATCCGCCTGATGGCCGGCCACGAGCTGGTCACCGAGGGGTTCAAGGAGGGCCAGGTCGGCTCCTCCGCGATGCCGCACAAGATGAACACCCGCTCCTGCGAGCGCGTCAACGGCCTGGCCGTCATCCTGCGCGGGTACGCCTCGATGACCGCCGAGCTGGGCGGCGACCAGTGGAACGAGGGCGACGTCTCCTGCTCGGTGGTCCGCCGGGTCGCGCTGCCGGACGCCTTCTTCGCCTTCGACGGCCTGCTGGAGACCTTCCTGACCGTCCTCGACGAGTTCGGCGCCTTCCCCGCCGTGATCGAGGCCGAGCTGGACCGCTACCTGCCGTTCCTGGCCACCACCAAGGTGCTGATGGGCGCGGTGCGGGCGGGCGTCGGCCGGGAGACCGGGCACGAGGTCATCAAGGAGCACGCCGTCGCCTCGGCGCTGGCGATGCGGGCCGGCGCGCGGGAGAACGAGCTGCTGGACCGGCTGGCGGCGGACGCGCGGATCCCGCTGGACCGGGCCGGGCTGGACGCGCTGCTGGCCGACCGGCTCTCCTTCACCGGCGCGGCCGGTGCCCAGGTCGCCGAGGTGGTCCGCCAGGTCGAGGCCGTTGCGGCCGCCTACCCCGAGGCCGCCAAGTACGCCCCGGGCGACATCCTCTGACGTTGCCTCAGGCCTTCGTGGGCCCCGCCGCCGATCCGGTGGCGGGGCCTTCGCCGTGTCCGGCGGCGGCATGGCCCGGATCCAGCGGAGGGGCGGTGCCGCAGGCGTAGGTGCAGTCCGGCTCGGCGACCGGGTGGTCCTCGGGGGCCAGCACATTGCCCCGGACGGTGGTGAACGCCGTCACCGCGCCGGTGACCAGCAGCCCGGCGCAGATCAGCATCGCGGTCCGGAAGGCGGAGTCCACCGCGGCCGGCACCCGGTAGGCCTCGCCGCTGAGCCCGGCCAGCGCCGGCAGGGCGGCCACCGCGAGCAGCCCGGCCGCGCGGGCGGCGGCGTTGTTGACGCCGCTGGCGATCCCGGCATGCCGGACCTCCACCGCCGCGAGCACCGTCGCGGTCAGCGGCGCGACCAGCAGGACCATCCCGCAGCCCATCACGGCGGCGGCCGGCAGCACGTCCGTCCAGTACGAGGCGTCGGAGCCGATCCGCAGCATCAGCAGGACCCCCGTCGCGCAGAGCAGCGGCCCCACGGTGAGCGGGAGGCGCGGGCCGATCCGCTTGCCGAGCCGGCCGGCCCGGGCGGACAGCGCGAGCATCAGCACGGTGATCGGCAGCAGGGCTAGCCCGGAGACCAGTGGGGAGAAGCCGGAGACGATCTGCAGCTGGACGACCAGGAGGAAGAAGACGCCGCTGAACGCCGCGTAGACGCAGAGGGTGACCAGGTTCACCGCGGTGAACAGGCGGGAGGAGAAGAGGCCGAGCGGCAGCATCGGCTCCGGGACGCGGCGTTCGACCATCACGAAGGCCGTGCCCAGCAGCAGGCCGGCCGCGCCGGACACCCACACCACGGCCGAGAGCCCGTCGCCCGCCGCGGTCAGCGCGTAGGTGACCGAGCCCAGCGCGAGCGCGGCCAGCGCCGCGCCGAGGACGTCGAACCGGCCGGTCGCGCTCCCGTCCCGGCTCTCCGGGACGTGCCGGGAGGCCACCGCGACCACCAGGGCGGCGAGCGGGACGTTCAACAGGAAGATCCACCGCCAGCCGGGGCCGTCCACCAGCCAGCCGCCGAGGAACGGGCCGATCGCGGCGGACACCCCGCCGAGGCCGGACCAGAGGCCGACCGCTGCCGAGCGGTCGTCAGGGTGGAACACCGCCTGGAGCATCGCCAGCGAGCCGGGGGTGAGCAGCGCCCCGCCGACGCCCTGCACCGCGCGGGCGGCGACCAGCACCTCGATGGTGGGGGCCGCGGCGCAGGCCGCCGAGGCGGCGGCGAACCAGAGCACGCCGATCAGGAAGACGCGGCGCCGGCCGTAGCGGTCACCGAGCGCGCCGCCGAGCAGGATCAGGCCGGCCAGGGTGAGCAGATAGGCGTTGAGCGTCCACTGCAGGGCGGCGAGCGGAGCGCCGAGATCGGTGCCGATCCGGGGCAGTGCGACGTTGACGACGGTGCCGTCGAGCATCGCCATGCTGGAGCCGAGCACCGTCGCCAGTAGTACCCAGCGGCCCTGCGCGGTGCCCAGGCGCAGGGTGCCGGCCTCGGAGGTGGCCACCGCCTGATCGTGCGCCCCGGGAGGCGACGTGACAAGGGTCACCGGGGGTGTGTCGGCGGATGGCTTTCCGTAGGTGATCGCATGCGTACGGACACCGAAATCGGCGGAGCGTCGTGGATCAGTGGCACGCGGTGAATCGATTGTGCACATACTGTGCAGCCGATCATTCGGAGTGTCACGGCCTTCCCGGTAGTGGTTGTCGATTCAAGAGATCGACATTGCTTCGCCCGGGCGGATGAGTTTTAGTTCAGCGACCGCCCGGCATTGGACCGGGTGGCCACCGGGTGGAACGCCTAGTCCTGCCGCTGCCCGGTGGTACGAACCGAACTCTGTACGGCAGGAGCGGGGGACCCAAAGGTAAGTCGCCGGACCGGAATTCACGGTCCGGCTTGGGGTGAAGCCGCGCTATGCGGCCGGGCAACTCCAGCCCGAACCCGACAGCTCACCTCGCAGGCGTCGGAGAGGACAGTTCGCCATGCCCGCACAGGCTCGTCGTATCACCCTGCCCCGCGCCGCCCGCATCGGCATCGCCACCGCCGTGACCGGCGCCGCTTTCGCCCTCCCGCTGGTGACCACCATCAGCGCCCAGGCCCACACCGCCCCGGCCGCCAAGCCCGCGCAGACCTCCACCTGGACCGGCGCCACCAGCGTCGACGCCGCGCCGGCCGCTGCCGCGCAGCCGGCCGCCGAGGCCGCCAAGCCGGCCGCCGCGCCGGCCGAGGAGAGCTACAAGGTCGTCGGCGGGGACACCCTGTCGAAGATCGCCGACGCCAAGCAGGTCGAGGGTGGCTGGAAGGCCCTCTACGACCACAACCGCTCGGTCGTCGGTGCCAACCCGAACCTCATCTTCCCGGGTCAGCAGCTCGCGCTGGGTGCCAAGGCCGCCGCCGCTCCGGCCGCCGCCGAGGCCGCCAAGCCCGCCGCCCCGGCCGCCAAGCCGCAGGTCTCGCAGGACGCGCAGAAGCCGGCCGCCCAGCACGCCGCCCCGAAGCCGGTCCAGGCCGCCAAGCCCGCCGCTCCGGCCGCGAAGCCGGCGGCCCCCGCCGCCAAGCCGGCCGCTCCGGCCGCTCCCGCGGCGCCGGCCGCCGCGGCCAGCACCTCGGGCTTCGTCGCCCCCCTCGCCAACCCGAAGCTCGGCACCGCCTACGGCGTGGCCGGCTCGATGTGGGCCTCCGGTCACCACACCGGTGCCGACTTCGTCGCCTCCACCGGCACCCCGCTGCGCGCCGTCGGCGCCGGCACCGTGGTGAAGGCCGGCAACGGCGGCGCCTACGGCAACGAGGTCGAGATCAAGCTCGCTGACGGCCACTACGCCGAGTACGCGCACCTGTCCTCGATCGGTGTGAAGATCGGTCAGACCGTCACCGCCGGCCAGCAGATCGGCCTCTCGGGTGCCACCGGCAACGTGACCGGCCCGCACCTGCACTTCGAGATCCGCACCGGCTCGGAGTACGGCTCGGACATCGACCCGATCGCCTACCTGCGGGCGCACGGCGTCTCCCTCTGACCTGAGGTCGGACTTCCGCTGGGTGCGGGGCGTACGACCTCCCGGGATGGTCATGTCGGGTGACCGCTCGACCGGGTGATCGCCGCACCGTCAGCGGATCATGGGCGCGGGACACGCCCTGGCCGGCCCGGCTCGCGAATTTCCTTCGCGAGCCGGGCCGGCCTTTTTCGTGCCCTTCTGACAGGCAGGTGCCCCCCCTGCGATCGGGGTTTCCGTCCGGCGTTTCCGAGTGGTCGGCTCCGTCGTGCGGAAGGCCTTTCCGGGAGGCCTTCCTGAGGGGCCTTCCGGGATGTGCCGACGGCCCGTCCGCGGCCGGACGGGCCGTCAATTCTCGGTCGGCGGTCGCGGTGAAAGGAATGAGCCGCCCCGGCGGGGTTCAGGACCGGTGGGCGGGCAGGTCGCTGTCGGCGGCGGTCAGCAACTGGTGCACGCGGTGGCCGAACTCGTCCGCGTCGCGGGCCGGCTCGGGGAAGACCAGGCGGACGTCGCGGTGGCCCCAGGGGTGGTCCAGACGGAGCACCAGGCCGTGCCGGTCGAGGGCCAGCGGGCGGACGTCGGGGTGTCCGACGAGCAGCTCGCGGTCCAGCAGCCGGGTGAGCAGGGCGAGGGCGTCCGGGTGGTCGTCGGCGAGGTGGGTGAGCATCGCCGCCTCGAAGCGCGCCAGCGGGTCGGGCGCGGCCAGGGCGAGGTCGGCGCCGGTGAGGGCGGTGGTGCCGTACGGGGTGGAGAGGACGGCGTGTGCGACGTCCAGCCGCAGGTGGACGCTGAGGCCGTCGTCGGCGAGGTGGGCGAGGTGCAGCCGGCCGGCCAGGGTGAGACGGCCGCGGACGCGGTCGCGGACGGCGACCGGGGCGATGTCGGTGAGGTCCAGGACGACGGCCAGGCCGTCCCGCTCGCGGGTCACGGCGAGGGTGAGCGGCGCGTCGAGCGGTGCGACCAGGCGCAGCCGGGAGCCGTGCACCGAGACCGGGGTGTCCAGGTCGTGGTACTCGCCGCAGGCCCGGATCACCACGGAGGAGGTGGCGCTGAGCAGGCTGCAGACCCGTTCGGCGGCGGTGGGTTCGGGCGCCTCGACGTCGACAGGGCTGGGGCTCATGACGACCTCCGTTTGTTAGGTGAGGCTAACCTAATCACTTCGGTGGGGGAGGGCAAGGTGTGCGCAGGTGGTTCGCGGGTCGTGAGGGAGGGTGCGTGGATCCAAGGGATTGCAGATGGAGATAGCGAGCGCTTGCAAGTATCTGGCGTTCGGTCGTATTGTCGACGCTGGTAGTTGCACACGCAATCTTCTGTACGCTCTGGAAAGCGGTCCCCTCATGCCCCTCGCGCTCCTGGCGCTGGCGATCAGCGCCTTCGGCATCGGCACCACCGAGTTCGTGATCATGGGCCTGCTGCCCGAGGTCGCCGGCGACTTCTCGGTGTCCATCCCCACCGCCGGCCTGCTCATCTCCGGCTACGCACTCGGTGTCGTGATCGGCGGCCCGCTGCTCACCGTCCTCGGCACCCGGATCCCCCGCAAGGGGATGCTGCTGATGCTGATGGGCCTGTTCATCGCCGGCAACCTGGTCTCCGCCGTCGCGCCCGCCTTCGGTCTGCTGCTGGTCGGCCGGGTGCTCGCGGCCTTCGCGCACGGCGCCTTCTTCGGCATCGGCTCGGTGGTCGCCGCCGACCTCGTCGCCCCGCACAAGCGGGCCGGCGCCATCGCCCTGATGTTCACCGGGCTCACCGCCGCCAACGTGCTCGGCGTGCCGATGGGCACCCTGCTCGGCCAGCACTTCGGCTGGCGCTCCACCTTCTACGTGGTCGCGGCGCTCGGCGCGATCGGCTTCGCCGGCATCGCGGCCCTGGTGCCCGTCCAGCCGCGCGCCGAGGACACCCGGCTCGGCCCGGAGCTGGCCGTCTTCCGCAAGCCGCAGATCTGGCTCGCGCTGAGCATGACGGTGCTCGGCTGGGGCGGCATCTTCGCGATGTTCACCTACATCACGCCGATGATGACCGAGATGGCGGGCTTCGCCCCCTCCAGCGTGACCTGGCTGCTCTTCCTGTTCGGCGTCGGCCTGTTCGTCGGCAACCTGCTCGGCGGCTGGTTCGCCGACCGCGCGCTGATGCGGAGCCTGTACGTGATCCTGGCGGTGCTGGCGGTGCTGCTCTTCGCCTTCACCCTCGCCTCGCACAGCAGGGTCGGTGCGATCGTCGCCATTCCGCTGATCGGCGTGTTCGGCTTCGCGACCGTCGCACCGCTGCAGAAGCGGGTGATGGACCAGGCCGCCGGCGCGCCCACGCTGGCCTCGGCCGCCAATATCGCGGCCTTCAACCTGGGCAACGCGCTCGCCGCCTGGCTCGGCGGGCTGGTCATCTCGTCCGGGCTCGGCTACGACGCGCCGAACTGGGTGGGCGGGCTGATGGCCGCCGCCGCCCTCGGGGTCGCGCTGCTCTCCGGCGCGCTGGAGCGGCGGGGGGCCGGCGCCGGTGGCCGGGTCGTGGCGCGCGGTGGAGCGGCCGCCGAGGAGGCGCTCACCGCCGGGCGGTGAGCGCGGAACGCGCGGGGCCCGGACACTCGTCCGGGCCCCGCGCGTCGTGTCGCGGCGGGTCAGCCGATCACGGCTTGCGCGTCTCGGTGGCCGGTCAGCCGATCACGGCCTGCGCGTCGATCTCGACCAGCATCGGCTCCTGTGGCAGCTCGACGAAGATCGTGGTGCGGCAGGGCTTCACGCCGCCCGGCGCGATGTTCTCCTCGATGAACGCGGCGTAGACCTCGTTCATCAGCGGGAAGTCGGCCCGCTTGGTCAGGTAGACGCGGAACATCACCACGTCCTCGATGGTGGCGCCGCCGGCCTCCACGATCGCCTTGACGTTCTCCAGCGTGCGGCGGGTCTGTGCCTTCACGTCGCCGTGGTGCAGGTACTCGCCGGTGGCCGGGTCCTGCGGGCCCTGGCCGGAGACCTGGAGGATGGGGCCCTTGCGGACGCCCTGGGAGAACATCCAGGCCGGGGCGGGGGCGCCGTCGGTGCGGATCTCGGTCTTGTCGCTCTGGTCGCTCATGGGCTTCCTCGGTTGGTGGTGGCGGGTCGGCAGGTCCGGGGCCGGCGGGGCCGGCGGGGCCGGCCGGTTCGGCGGGTCAGCCGGTCTGGGGAGCCTGGGGGTTCTGCCCGCAGTCGGCGGAGACGGCGCGGGCGGTGGCGAGCAGCTGGGGCAGCAGCTCCAGCACCTGTTCGTAGGGGAGGACGACGTCGGGGACGGAGATCGAGGCGGCGGCGACGACGCGTCCGCTGGCGTCCCGGATCGGCGCCGCCACGCAGTTGATGAAGGCCTCGTGCTCGGCGTGGTCCTGCGCCCAGCCCTGGACCGCGACCTTCTCCAGCTCGGCGAGCAGCGCCTCGGGAGTGGTCAGGGTGCGGGCGGTGTGCGGGGTGAAGTCGATGCCGGCCACCACCCGGCGCCGCTCGGGCACCGGCAGGTCGGCGAGCAGCACCTTGGAGACGGCGGCGCTGTGCAGGGCCGCCCGCAGGCCGATCCGCGAGTACATCCTGACCGGGTGGCGCGAGTCGTACTTGTCGATGTAGACGACCTCCCCGCCCTCGTACGCGGCCAGGTGCACGGTCTGGCCGGTGGCGGCGTTCAGCTCGGCCAGGTGCGGCGCGGCGATCCGGCGGACGCCGCGCTGCTCCAGGGCGAGGCCGGAGAGGGCGAAGAGGCCGGCGCCGAGGTGGTAGCGGTAGGCCGGGTCGCGGTAGACGAATCGTTCCTCTTCGAGGCTCTGGAGCAGCCGCAGCACCGTGGTCTTGTGCACGCCGAGCACCTCGGCGAGCTGGTCCAGCGAGCGCTCGCCCTCGCCGAGCTCGGCGAGGATGCGCAGGGCGCGGGTGACGGTCTGGCTCATCGTGCTCCAAGGGCCGGGGAGGCGGCCGGTCGAGGGTCGGTGACACCGCCCCCGGTCACCGGCGCCGCCGTCGCGGACGGGACCGGCCGGGGCGGCGCCGCCGCGGGCAGTACGGGGGACACGATGCCATCCGCGGAGACCCGGGTGGCGGCCCACTCCCGGGGGGAGGCGTTCAGCAGTGCGGCGACCACCGGCTCGGGCGGCAGTTCGGCCTGGTCCCCGTGGGCGGTCAGTGCGCAGGCGGCGCTGAGGTGGCCGAGCCGCAGCCGGCGGCGCTGGTCCAGGCCGCGGACGGTGGCCGCGAGGTAGCCGGCCGCGAAGGCGTCGCCCGCGCCGGTGGCCTCGACCACCTCGACGGCGAGGGCCGGTTCGGTGACGGCCGCGCCGTCCCGCTCCAGCGCGGTGACCGTCCGGGCGGCGTCCTTGACCACCACGGTGGCGGGGGAGGGGAACCGGCGGCGCAGCGCCAGCGGGTCGCCGGTGCCGAAGGCGGCCTCGCCCTCGTCGGCGCCGAGCAGCAGCAGATCGGCCGCGTCCAGCAGCGGGGGCAGGACGGCCGGGTCGCGGTCCAGCCAGAGCGCGGGGCGCCAGTTCAGGTCGAAGCTGGTCAGCCGGCCGGGGCGGCGGTCGGCGAGCAGGGCGCGCAGCAGGGCCAGGCAGTCGTCGGACAGGGCCGCGGTGATGCCGGACAGGTGCAGCAGCCGGGCACCGGCGAGCAGGCGGACGGCGGCCGGGTCGTCCAACAGGGCGGGCGAGAGCGCGGCGGCGGCCGAGCCGCGCCGGTGGTAGTGCAGCCGGCTGCGCCCGGGACCGAGGTCGTGCCGGGCACCGGTGGAGCCGCCGACCTCCTTGAGGTAGAGGCCGGTCGGGCGGTGCGGGTCGACGGCGACCGCCGAGACGTCCACCCCGCGGGCGGCGACCTCACCGACCAGGCGGCGGCCGAAGCCGTCGTCGCCCACCCGGCTGATCCAGGCGCTCGACACGCCGAGCGCCGCCAGGGCGCCCGCCACGTTGGACTCGGCGCCGCCGACCGAGAGGTGGAAGTTCTCCACCGCCTCCAGCGGGCCCGGCCGGTCCGGCAGCAGGACAGCCATCGACTCGCCCACGCAGACCGCCGTCGGGGTCCCGGGCGTCGGGCGCGTCGCCGCTCCGCCGTGGGCCACCGGGCCGTCGTGCGCCGAAGGTCCGCCCGGTGCCGCCGCCGGGCCCGGCTCCGCCCGGCCGGCCGCCGTCGGGCTGTCGAGCGGCGGGGTGCCCGAGCTCACGGCGGCGTCCTGTCGGGGCATCTGGTGGGCTCCTCGTGTGCTGCGGCTGACCGTTTCCGTTGACCTTCGTCCGGCGCCGATGCTAGAACCGTGATGCCAGCATGTGCAACCCTCGTTGCACATGTTGCAACACGTAAGGAGAACACGGTGGACCAGACCTTCGTAAGCAGCGGCACCGGACCGGGCATCGACACCGGCGCGGTCGCGGCCCTCGCCGACGAGGTGCTCGACTGGCGCTTCAAGGCGCTGCCGCCCGCCGCGTGGGGGTCGACCGTGCGGGACTACCTCGCCACCGGGCCCACCCTCGCCGGCTTCGGCACCCCGCTGCTCACCCTGGACGCCGCCGCGCTCGACCACAATGTGCGGACGATGGCCGACTGGTGCGCCAAGGCGGGCGTCGCCCTCGCCCCGCACGGCAAGACCACGATGGCGCCCGCGCTCTGGCAGGCCCAGCTGGACGCCGGCAGCCACGGCATCACCCTGGCCAACCTCCCGCAGGTCCGGGTGGCGCGGGCGTTCGGCGTCCGGCGGATCCTGCTCGCCAACACCCTGCTCGACCCGGCCGGGCTCGGCTGGCTCGCCGGTGAGCTGGCCGCCGACCCGTCGTTCGCCTTCGTCTCCTGGGTGGACTCCACCGAGAGCGTCCGGCTGATGGACGAGGCGCTGCGCGCGGCCGGCGCCGAACGACCGGTCGAGGTCCTGGTCGAGCTCGGCGGCCCCGGCGGGCGGACCGGCGCCCGCGGGGTCGACGCGGCCGTCGAGGTCGCCGCCGCGGTGCTGCGCGCGCCGACGCTGCGACTGGCGGGGATCGGCGGCTACGAGGGCGCACTGGCCCACGACGCCGGCGCCGACGGCCTGGCCACCGTCCGCGGCTACCTGCGCGCCCTCGCCGACCTGCACGGACGGCTGGCCGGCGGTTACGCCGACGGTGCCCCGCCGATCGTCACGGCCGGTGGCAGCGCCTACTTCGACCTGGTGGTCGAAGAGCTGGCCGCACTGCCGGAGGCCTCGGTGGTCCTGCGCTCGGGCGCCTACATCGCCCACGACGACGGCTTCTACCGGGGGATCTCCCCGCTGGCCCGGGGGGCCGGTCCGACGCCCTTCCGGGGCGCTCTGCACGGCTGGGCCCGGGTGGTCTCCCGGCCGGAGCCGCAACTGGCCCTGCTCGACGCGGGCAAGCGCGACCTGCCCTTCGACGAGGGCCTGCCGGAGCCCCAACTCGTCCGGGGCGGCCCGGTGCTGACCGGCACGGCGGCCCGGATCACCGCGCTCAACGACCAGCACGCCTTCCTGCGGGACGCCGGCGACCTCGCGCCGGTCGGCGCGGTTCTGCGGCTCGGGGTGTCCCACCCTTGCACCGCCTTCGACAAGTGGACGATGATCCCGGTGCTGGACGACGCCTCCGCGGCCGACCCCAAGGTCACCGGCCTGATCAGGACGTACTTCTGATGGAGCCTCAGTCTCCGGTCGACGACCTCGTCTTCAAGGGGGCCACCGTCGTCGACGGCACCGGCGCCGACCGGTACCGGGCCGACGTGCGGATCGGGCAGGGGCGGATCACCGAGCTCGGGCACGGGCTCGGCGGCGCCCGCGAAGTGGACGCCGACGGCCTGGTACTGGCCCCCGGCTTCATCGACATGCACGCCCACTCCGACCTGGCCCTGCTGCTCGAACCCGACCACCCGGCCAAGGTCACCCAGGGCGTCACCTGCGAAGTCCTCGGCCAGGACGGCCTCTCCTACGCCCCGGTCGACGACGGCACGCTGCCCGCGCTGCGCCGCCAGATCGCCGGGTGGAACGGCGATCCGGAGGGCTTCGACTGGGACTGGCGCACCGTCGGCGAGTACCTGGACCGGCTGGACCGGACCGGGCCGGCCGTCAACGCCTGCTACCTCGTCCCGCACGGCTCGCTGCGGATGCTGGCCATGGGGTGGGAGAACCGGGCTCCGAGCGCCCGGGAGCTCGACCGGATGCGCGAACTGCTGGCCCAGGGCCTGGCCGAAGGCGCCGTCGGCCTCTCCAGCGGCCTGACCTACACGCCCGGGATGTACGCCGACACCGCCGAACTGGTCGCCCTCTGCCGGGTCGTCGCCGAGTGCGGCGGATTCCACGCACCGCACCAACGTTCCTACGGAGCAGGGGCGTTGGAGGGCTACGCCGAGATGGTGGAGATCGCCCGCCGGTCCGGCTGCCCGCTGCACCTGACTCACGCCACGATGAACTTCGGCGTCAACCAGGGGCGGGCGGGCGAACTGCTCGACCTCGTCGACCGGGCGCTCGCCGACGGCATCGACCTCACCCTGGACAGCTACCCCTACCTGCCCGGCTCCACCACACTGGCCGCCCTGCTGCCCGGCTGGGCCACCGAGGGCGGCCCGCAGGCCACCCTGGCCCGGCTCGGTGAGGCGGACGCGTGCGAGCGGATCCGGTACGAGGTGGAGGTGAAGGGCAGCGACGGCTGCCACGGGGTGGTCACCGACTGGGCGACCATCCAGCTCTCCGGCGTCCGGAACCAGGAGCTGGCGGGGGCCGTCGGCCGGACCGTCGCCGAGCTGGCCGCCGAGCAGGGCCGCAGCGGGACGGAGGTCTTCCTCGACCTGCTGCGCCGGGACGAGCTGGCCACCACCATCCTCCAGCACGTCGGCCACGAGGAGAACGTCCGGGCGATCATGCGGCATCGCGCGCACACCGCCGGCAGCGACGGCCTGTTGGTCGGGGCCCGGCCGCACCCGCGGGCCTGGGGTACCTTCCCCCGCTACCTCGCTCACTACAGCAGGGAGTTGGGCGTTCTGACCCTGGAGCAGGCGATCGCCCGGATGACCGGCCGGCCCGCCGCCCGGCTGCGGCTGGACCGGCGCGGCCGGATCGCCCCCGGATTCCACGCCGACCTGGTGCTCCTCGACCCCGAACGCGTCCAGGACACCGCCACCTTCGAACAGCCCCGGCGGCCCGCCGCCGGGATCGAGCACGTCTACGTCAACGGCACCGCCGTCGTCCAGCAGGGCCGCACCACGGGCGCCCGGCCCGGGCGCGCCCTGCGCCGAACCGATCGAGGAACCCGAGCCGCATGAGCCCTTCGCCCTTCGTCTCCGATGCCGTTTCCGTGACGGCTGCCGCGGCCGCTTCCGTTCCCGCGGCCGCTTCCGTCCTCGCGGCCGCGCGTGCCGCGCTGGCCGCCGATCCGGTGATCGCCGTCGTCCGTGCCCCCCGGATACCCGACGCCGCCGCGCTCTGCGCCGCGCTCGCCGAGGGCGGCATCACCTGGACCGAATTCACCTACACCACACCCGGTGTGACGGATCATCTGCTCAGTGCGGCGCAGGCCGGCCACCGGGTCGGGGTCGGTACGGTGCTGACCGCCGAGCAGGCCGAGCGCGGCATCGCCGCCGGCGCGTCCTTCCTGGTCACGCCCGGCTGCCGGCCCGAGGTGGCCCGGGTCGGGCACGCCGCCGGGGTACCGGTCGTGCTGGGCGCGCTCACCCCCACCGAGGTCGCGCAGGCCGTCGACCTCGGCGCCGCGGCCGTCAAGATCTTCCCGGCCCGGACCTTCGGGCCCGGCTACTTCAAGGACCTCCGCGGTCCCTACCCGGACGTCCCGCTGGTCGCCTCCGGCGGCGTCAACGCGGGCAACGCGGCGGAGTTCCTGGCACAGGGCGCGCTCGCGGTCTGCGCGGGGACGGACGTGGTGGCGCCGGAGGCCGTCGCGGCCGGGGACTGGGCCGAGATCGCCCGGCGGGCGCGGGTGTTCACCCGGGCCTGCGCCGTGGGAGGCCGGTAGGCGCGGCGGGGCCGGGTCGCCGGGGAAGGCCCGGGCCCCGGGGGAGCGGTGCCGGAGGGGGGCTGTCGGGACGGCCGGGATTGGACGAGAATCGGTGGTTCCGGACCCCGGCACCCGGTAGGAGGATCCACCCCATGACCTCGACCCGCCCCGGCCCCGACTGGCTGGCCGACGCCGTCCTGTACCAGATCTACCCGCAGACCTTCGCCGACTCCGACGGCGACGGCATCGGGGACTTCGGGGGCATCGCCGCCCGCCTGGACCACCTGGCCTGGCTCGGGGTCGACACGGTCTGGCTGAACCCGTGCTTCGCCTCGCCGTTCCGGGACGCCGGGTACGACGTGAGCGACTACCTCACGCCCGCGCCCCGGTACGGCTCCACCGAGGACCTGGCCGCGCTGGTCGAGGCGGCGCGCGGCCGGGGCATCCGGATCCTGCTCGACCTGGTCGCCGGTCACACCTCCGACCGGCACCCCTGGTTCCTGGCCGCCGCCGAGGACCGGGACGACGACCGCTACATCTGGTCGGACCGGCCGGTCGACGGATTCGTCGCCTCGCCCGGCAGCCGCCCCGGCTGGTACCGGCCGAACTTCTTCGACTGCCAGCCGGCGCTCAACTTCGGCTACGCGCAGAGCCGTTCCGACCAGCCCTGGCGACAGCCGGTGGACGCCGACGGTCCGCGCGCGAACCGCGCCGCGCTGCGCGGGATCATGGCGCACTGGCTGGACCTCGGCCTGGCCGGGTTCCGCGTCGACATGGCCTCCTCGCTGGTCAAGGACGACCCCGGGTTCGTCGAGACCTCCAAGCTCTGGACCGAGCTGCGCGACTGGCTCGACCGCGCCCACCCGCAGGCCGCGCTGCTCGCCGAGTGGGGCGACCCGGCCGCCGCCGTCGGGGCCGGTTTCCACGCCGACTTCTTCCTCCAGTTCGGCGGCGCCGACCACGGCCTGCCGCTCCGCTCGCTGTGGAACAACGGCACCGGCACGGTCGAGGAGTACTGGAAGCAGGGCCCCTGCTACTTCGAGGCCGAGGGCCGCGGCACCCCGCGGGTCTTCCTCGACGCATGGCGCAGCGCCGCCCAACTCACCGAGGGCGCCGGGTACATCGCGCTGCCCACCGCGAACCACGACTTCTCCCGGCTCGCCACCGGCCCGCGGACCGCCGAACAGCTCGCCCCCGCCTTCGCCTTCCAGCTCACCTGGCCCACCCTGCCGGCGGTCTACTACGGCGACGAGATCGGCATGCGCTATCTTCCCGGCCTGCCCGACGTGGAGGGCAGCACGCTCGGTCCGCGGTACAACCGGGCCGGCTCGCGCACGCCGATGCAGTGGGAGCCCGGGGCGAACGCGGGCTTCTCCACCGCTCCCGCCGAGCGCCTCTACCTGCCGGTCGACCCCGATCCGCACCGCCCGGACGTGGCCACGCAGCGGGCCGACCCGACCTCGCTGCTGCACACCGTCCGGCGCCTGATCGCGCTTCGGCGGGCCCATCCGGGCCTGGGGGCGGGCGGTGCGGTCGAGGTCCGCGGCGACGGCTACCCGCTGGTGTACATCCGGGCGGGGCGGTACCTGGTGGTGGTCAATCCGCGGCGGGAGCCGGGCGTGGTGCCGCTCGGGTCGGCGCTGCCGGGCGGCCCGGGCGGTGCGGCCCGGTCGGGTGGCGCGGCTGGTCCGGTCGCGGTGCGGCCGCTGGACGTGCAGGGGGTGCGGGTGGTCGACCGAGAGCTGCGGGCGGACGGGTTCTCGTACGGGGTGTTCGAGATGGTCTGAGCCGGGCGGGCCGCGCGGGGGTGGGTCCGGGCTTTCGCTCGCCCCCGAAATGGTTGTACACTGCATCCAGATGGTTGTATTTACCATCTTCTATGTCCGGCAACGGAGGATGAGACGAACGCCATGAGTGCACCCCAGACCACCGCCGCGGCGCCCACCCCGGGGCACGCGCTCAAGCACCTCGCCGTCCACCTGCTCACCCCGCTGCTGATGTGCCTGGGCATGGCGCTCGCCTACCAGGGGGCGTTCCACCAGCCCGAGCCGCACCACCTGAAGGTCGCCGTCGTCGGCACCTCCCCGCAGGCGCAGGGCCTGGCGGACGCCGTCCGGGCCAAGGCCGGCCCGGCGCTCGACGTCAGCACCCCGGCGACCAGGGACGCCGCCGAGCAGCAGCTGCGTGACCGCGACCTGGTCGGCGCGTTCCTCCCGGACGCCCGGAGCCCCGAACTGATCGTCGCCAAGGGCGGGTCCGACACCTCCGCGATGGCGGCGGAGGCGGTGTTCCGGAACGTCACCGACCAGCAGGGCGTGCCGCTGGCCGTCACCGACCTCGCCACGCCCGGCAAGGGCGACCCGACCGGCCAGGGCCTGTTCTTCCTGCTGGTCGCGCTCAGCATCGGCTCCTACGCGAGCGTCGCGGTGATCGGCGCGGCCGGCGCCGCCCTCGGCATGCGGACCCGGGCCCTGGTCGGCCTCGCCGTCTCGCTGGCGGTGAGCGTGATCGGCATCGGCACCGCCGGGCCGGTCTTCCACGTCGTGGACCACGACGTGGCGGCCGTCTGGGCGCTCGGCTGGCTGTACTCGGCGGGTGTCCTAGCGATCGGCATCGGCCTGCACAGCTTCCTGAAGCGGTGGACCACGCTGACGATGATGGTGCTCTTCGTGATGCTGAACTTCACCACCTCGGGCGGCGTCTACCGGCCCGAGCTGCAGAACGGCTTCTTCGGTGCCCTGCACGCCTTCTGGACCGGCGCCGGATTCCTGGAGGGCGCCCGCAGCGTCCTGTACTTCGACGGCGGCGCCGGGCTCGGCGGGCACGTGCTGACCCTGGCGCTCTGGCTGGCGCTGGGCGGTGCGGTGATGGTCGGCGCGGCGGCGTACGAGAAGCGCGGCCGGTCGGCGGTCGAGGCGGAGGCGGAGGCCGAGGAGGAGATGGCGGAGGCGGTCGCGGTCTGACCGTGACGCCGGAAGGCTTCACCCGCCGCCACGGGCATCGGCGCCGGGTGGGGATCGGCGGCCCGCGCCCGGCCCCGGACAGGCCGCACGCGGGCCGCAGCGCTGCGCCTCGGGCGGGGTGGCGTGGTCAGGGGCGGCGTGGTTCGGGGTGGCGTGGTCAGCGGTGGCGTGGTTCGGGGCGGCGTGGTCCGGGCGGGCTGGTGAAGCAGCAGTCGCCGCAGACGCCGGTGCCCGGGCCGACCCGGTAGTAGAGGCAGCAACTGGTGCGCCGGAAGCCGGTGCCGCGCAGCTCCCCGGTGTCGGCCAGCGGTGGCTGGCGAAGTACCGCCGCGACGAGGGCGCGGGCCCGGCCGGGGACCGCGTGGGCGTCGAGCATGCGCAGGGCCCCCGCCAGGGCGGAGGCGGCATTGCCGTCGAGCAGTCTGCCGGAGAGCGGCACGGCGGCCCGGACGGCGGCCGCGAGCAGCGTCAACTGGCCCTGGACGAGCACGTGGTGGAGCCGGTCGGCCAGCTGCTCGTCGCTCGTGCGGGGGCCGGTCGGAGCCGGGGCGGGCGGCTGTGGGGGGTGGGGTGCGTCGTGGTGCGGCGCTCGGTGGTCCGGTGTCCCGCCGTGGGGCGTTCCGTCGTGCGGTGTCGCTTCGTGGGGTGTCGCCTCGTGCGGTGGCGCTTCGTGCGGTGGCGCTTCGTGCGGTGTCGCCTCGTGCGGTGTCCAGAGGTCGATCGGGCCCTGCTCCGGGATGCGCACGTAGGCGCGGTCGGGGTCCAGTGCGGGGACGGTGCCCAGCAGGACGGCGGCGCCGAGGCCCACCGAGCAGAACCGGGCGGCGAGCCCGAGGTGCAGGATCGAGGCCGCCACCCGGGGTTCGGCGGTGCCGAGCCGGTGGGCCACCACCCGGACCCGCTCGGCCAGCGGCGAGCGGGGCCCGTGCGCGTACAGCTCGCGCAGCGGGCGGAACCCCGGAGGGGCGGCCTCGGCGGGCGAGGCGCCGGAGTCCAGGGCGAAGTACGGTCCGACGGCGGAGAGTCGGCGGTAGTCGGGCGTGCCGGTGGTCATCGGCCGACCGCCCGGGCGACCGGCGGGCACGGGGTCGGCCGGCGGAGCCCCGGGCTGCCTGCGGGCGGGCGGTCGTCGGTCATCGGGCGGTCCTCCGGGGCAGGCCGTGGGGGCGTCGGCCCCGGGACGGTCGAGTGGCCGGTATCGGCGGTGATGAACGCTACCGCGCCACGGGCGCCCGAGTCCTGGCCCCCGAGCCGTGGTCCCGGAGTCGTGGTTCCGGAGTCGTGGCCCCCGCCGCCGGGCGCGCCGAACCTGCGGTCGCCGAACCTGCGGTCGCCCGGGCGTGCGGAACCTGCGAGGAGGGGGATGGCCTCCGGACGTCGCGTCCTCCGGCCTCATAGTTCGATCGTCGACCGAGGTACCAGCGGCAGACCCTGATCCGTCTCGATCTGTCGCCACTGCCTCCTGCGGTCGAACTCCCACAGCTCCTCGCAGGTCCACCTCCATGATGCGCCTCCCACGCCCCGGGCACCAGGGCTTTTCCCCATGAATCGGGGCAATTTACCCGGCTCCGGGGCGGGTCGGGCGCACCCGCGGCGACTTGGCGGGCACCTGGGGGCGGCTGCCGTGCGCTACCGCAGCGCGTCCTTGCGCAGGAACCGCTTCAGGCGTTGCCACGGCCAGGTGTTGATCACGTCCTCGGCGGTCAGCCAGGCCCGCTGCGCGGTGCCGACGCCGTACCTCGGGTACGCCAGCTGCGGGGTGGAGTGGGCGTCGCTGTCGATCGAGAAGCGGACCCCGTGGCGCTTCGCCCGCAGCACGTCCTCGTCGCGCAGGTCGAGGCGGTTCGGTGAGCTGTTGATCTCGATCGCGGTGCCGGTCCGGGCGGCGGCCCGGAACACGGCGTCGAGGTCGACGTCGATCGGCCCGCGCCGGCCGATCCGCCGGGTGGTGAGGTGGCCGATGACGTGCACGTGCGGGTTCTCGCAGGCGCGGATCAGCCGGCGGGTCTGGGCGGCGCGGTCGGCCCCGAAGTGCGAGTGGACGGAGGCGACGCAGACGTCGAAACCGGCCAGGAACTCGGCGGGCCAGTCCACGCCGCCGTCCGGGCCGATGTTCAGCTCGGTGCCGTGCAGCAGCCGCATCCGCCGGTGCCGGCCCGCCAGTTCGCGCAGTCGCTCGCGCTGGGCGAGCATCTTCTCGTCCGTCATCCGCTGCATCACCAGGTCCGGCGCGTGGTCGGTGACGGCGTAGTACGCGTAACCGCGGGCGGCCGCCGTGTCGATCATCTCCTCCAGGCTCGCCAGCCCGTCGGTGAGATCGGTGTGGGTGTGCAGGTCGCCGCGCAGGTCCGCCTCGGTGACCAGCACCGGGAGTTCGCCCTCCAGGGCGGCCTCGATCTCGCCGCGGTCCTCGCGCATCGGCGGCGCGATCCAGGGCAGTCCGAGCGCCGCGTAGACCTCCTCCTCGGTCGCCGAGACCACCTTGTCGCCGCTCTCCGCGTCGAACAGGCCGTACTCGGAGAGCTTGAGCCCGGCCCGGACGGCCATCGTGCGGAGCCTGATGTTGTGCGCCTTGGAGCCGGTGAAGTACACCAGCGCCGCTCCCCAGTCCTCCTCCGGCACCACCCGCAGGTCGACCTGGAGCCCCTTGGCGGTGCGGACCGAGGTCTTGGTCGGCCCGCGGGCGATCACCTCGGCCACCGAGGGGAGTCCGGCGAGCGCGGCCATCAGCGGCGCGGAGTCCTCGGCGGTGGCGAGCACGTCGATGTCGCCGACCGTCTCGCGCATCCGGCGCAGCGAACCCGCGTACGCGCAGCGGGTGCAGCCCGGGACGGCCGCGATCGCGGCGACGATCTGCTCGGCCTGTTCGGTGGCCGCGTCGAGCAGCGTCCGCCCGCCGGCCTGCCGCATCAGCTCGATGCCGCGCAGGATCTGCTCGCCGCTGCGCTCGCCGAACCCGGCCACGGTGCTCAGCCGGTCCGCGCGGATGGCCTCGGCGAGCTGGTCGACGGAGGCGATGTCGAGGTCGCGGTAGAGGGCGAGCGCGCGTTTGGGCCCGACACCGGGAACGGCCGTCATGGCGCGGACCCCGGCCGGGATGGCCGCGCGCAGCGTCTCCAGCGCGTCCATCCGGCCGGTGGCGAGGTACTGGGCGATCTTGTCGGCGGTGGACTTCCCGACGCCGGGGATCTTCTGGAGGCCCTTGGCGTCCAGCCCGGCGATGTCCTCCGGGTGGCCGCCCACCGCACGGGCGGCCTTCTCGTAGGCGCGGGCCCGGAAGGCGTCCCCGCCGGTGATCGAGATCAGGTCGGCGTACTCCTGGAGCAGCTCCTGGACCTGGTCGTTGAGCCGGGTCATGGGGTCAGTCTAGGTTCGGCGGCCGGATCGGGCAGGGGGTGCGGCTCGGTGGCCTCGGGGCGTGCGGGCGCACGTCGGGGCGTGCGAGCCGGGCCGGCGCGCTCGGGCGGCGCCCTGCGGGCGGTGGCGACCGGACCCCCGTCGGTCGACGGGTTCGTTCCCGGTCGGTCGGCGGGGTACTGTGCCCGGTTCGTGCCCGGGAGCCGGATTGTCACCCGTGCGGCCCGGGCGCAGGCTTGGCGGAGGACCCGGAGCGCGGCCGACTCCGGTCCGCCGTTCGGCCGGCGGCGACGATCGGTGAGGTACGAGGGGCAGGGCGATGGCACGCGGAAAGCTCTGGGGCTATGTCGCGTCGGGCGCCCGGGCGTTCGGCGGGTTCGGTGCGTTCGGCGCCGCCGCCGGGGGCGGCCGGGGCGGTGGTCCGGGCGCGGGCGAGGACGGTACCGGGGAGAAGGCGGGGTTCGGACCCGCGGACGGCTTCGGGCGGCCCCCGGCCGGGGTGATGGCCGGGCCCCGCGAACTCAGCCGCCCGGAGCTGGAGCGGGTGCGGTGGACGGACCGGGCGGAGGGGTGCGGTCCGCGGGCGCCGCACGTCCAGGTGGCCGACGTGGTCCAGCGGGTCCTGCGCGGGGGCGGCCGCGCGGGGCAGGTGGCGGTCCGAATACCGGCCGGCCTGCCGGTGGTGGTCGCGGACGCCCGGCGGCTGGAGTCGGCGCTGGCGGGGTTGGTCGATCACGCGATCAGGCGCAGCCCGTGGGGGGCCAGGGTGCTGGTGCGCGCCGATGTGGTGGACGCCGGTGCCGTGGACCCCGGCGTGCGGGACTTCGGTCTGCGGGACGCCCCGCGGGCGCGGGCGGTGGCCGGGGGTGCGGCGGGGCTCGCGGGCGCGGCGGGTGCCGGCGCCGGCCGGGCCCGGGTGGAGCTCAGGGTGGTGGACCGCGGGCAGAGCGAGCTGCCGGAGGCCCGGCAGTGGCTGCTCGCCGGCCTGCGCTCCGCCGGTGCGGCCGGCCCGGCGGTGGACGGCCTGGTCCGTGCGGCGGGCGGGCGGCTGGCGGTGGAGCAGACTCCGGGCGGCGGCCTCACCGTGGTGCTGGTCCTGTCGGTCGCCCGCGAGTGAGGCGGGGCGCCGCGGACGTGCCGTGACGGTCGGGCGGGGGTGCCGGAAAGTCGTCCGGGAGGACCGCAAAGACTTCTTCGCAAAAACCCTTTGCGAAGAAGTCTTTGCGGTCCTAGGCTGCTGCCATGACCGAAGAGAAGCGGTGGCCGCACAGTCCCGACCCGCAGCGGGACGTCGTGCTCGATGCCAAGGGCCTGCGGGCGCTGGCCCATCCTGTCCGCGTGCAGCTGATCGGGCTGCTGCGCCGCGGCGGGCCGTCCACCGCGACCAGGCTGGCCGAGCAGATGGGGTTGACGTCGGGCGCGACGAGCTACCACCTGCGGCAGCTGGCGGCGGCGGGGTTCGTCGAGGAGGACTCCGAGCGCGGCAACGCCCGCGAGCGGTGGTGGCGGGCGGTCCACCAGCTCACCGTGTGGTCGGACATGGAGCTGGCGGACGAGGAGCCGGAGGCGGCCCTCGGCTACCTGCGGTCCATCGTCGCCGCGCACACGCTGCTCGCCCAGCGCGCGCTGAACGGGTACGAGACCATGCCGCGGGCCTGGCGCCACATCCTCAACCTCAGCGACATGGCGGTCCTGCTCACTCCCGAGGAGGCCCGCGCCATGACGGAGGAGCTGGCCGCCGTCGTCGGCCGCTACCGGCAGTTCGACGCGGCGGACGCCCCGGCCGGCGCCGAGCGGATCGGGGTGGTCCTCCAGGTGCTGCCCGAGCCCCGAGGGGGCGCCGACCAGGACGACGCCGGACAGGACGGCGCCGATCAGGGCGGCGTCGATCAGGGCGGGGCCGGGCGCGGCGGCGGGGAGACGGCGCCGGCGGCGGGCGGGCCCGGGGGTTCGGTCGAGGACTCCGGGGGGCGGCCATGACCGGGTCCACCGCCGTCGGGGCGGTCGCCGCCCCGCGCAGCCTCCGGCCCCTGGTCGGCGTGCTGTCGGCGATGGCCGTCTCGCTCACCGGTACCCGGGTCTCGGCCATCGCCCTGCCCTGGTTCGTCCTCGCCACCACCGGCAGCGCCACCATGACCGGCGTGGTGGCCTTCGTCGAGATGACGCCGTACGTGCTGGTCAAGGCGTTCACGGGCCCGGTGATCGACCGGCTGGGCCCGCGCGTCGTCTCCTGGACGACGGACACGGTGAGTGCCGTCGCGGCAGCCTTGGTGCCGTTGCTGCACGGGCTTGGCCTGCTGCCGTTCTGGCTGCTGCTGGTCCTGGTCGCGACGGTCGGCGCGGTGCGCGGCCCGGGGGACTTGGCCAAGGAGGTGATGGTCCCCGAGGCGGCCGACCACGCCCGGGTGCCGCTGGAGCGCGCCACCGGGCTGTCCGGGGTCACCGAGCGGCTGGCCTCGACGATCGGCCCGGCGGTGGGCGGCGGGCTGGTGGCGCTGCTCGGTCCGATGGCCGGGCTGACGCTGAACGCGGTCGCCTTCGGGCTGGGTGCGCTGGTCGTGCTGGTGGTGCTGCCCCGGGGGATGGGCCGGGGTGCCATCGTCCCGGCCACCACGAAGTCCGCGCAGTCCGTCGATTCCGCCGATTCCGTCGAGTCCGCGCAGTCCGCGCGGGCCGCCGAGTCCGCCCAGCCGACGCGGGCCGACGAGCCGGCCGGCTACTGGCAGATGTTCCGGGAGGGCTTCACCTTCCTGCGCGGCGAGCCGCTGCTGCTCACCGTGATCGTCATGATCGCGGTGACCAACCTGCTGGACGCGGGCTTCATGACCGTCCTGGTGCCGCTCTGGGCGCAGCAGTCCGGGGGTGGCCCCGCGGCCATCGGGCTGACCGGCAGCGCCTGGGGGATCGCGGCGGTGACGGGGAGCCTGATAGCGGCGGCCGTCGCCCATCGGCTTCCGCGCCGGGTGGTGTTCTTCGCGGGCTTCCTGCTCTGCGGAGCACCGAGGTTCCTGGTCCTCGCCCTGGACGCGCCGATCGGTGTGGTGCTGGCGGTCTTCGCGGTGGGCGGCTTCGGTTCCGGCTTCCTCAACCCGATCCTCGGTGCGGTGACGTTCGAGCGGGTGCCGCGCCACCTGCTGGGCCGCGTCGGAGCCCTCGGCGACTCGCTGGCCTGGGCCGGCATCCCCCTCGGCGGTCTCCTCGCCGGCGCGGCCGTCGCCCTGTCCGGCCTGATACCCGTGCTGCTGGTGGGCGGTGGGCTGTACTTCGCCACCACCTCGCTGGCGGCCCTGCGGCCCGAGTGGCGGGAGATGGACCGCCTGCGGGGTCGCGGGCCGGCGGCCGACCCCCGTGAGCCCGAACGGCCGGGGCCGCCGGTGCCGTCGCCGCCCGGCGCCGCGGAGTCGGGCGCCGGGGCGGACCGGCACCTCCTCTCGGTGGCCGGGGCCAAGGCCGACGGCTGAGTCGGTCGTGCCCTTGGTTCGCGTCACCGGCTCGTACTACCGGTTCGTGACGCCCGCTCGTGCCACCGGCTCGTGCCTCCAGCTCGTGCCTCCGGCCGGTGACGGCAGGTACCGGTCGGTCGGGGCGACGGCCCGCGGTGTGCGCCCTCCACGCTCGAAGCGCGCCCTTCGTGCTCCGTTCCGGCAGTGAACTGTCTGGGCGTCAACTGGACTGCTGACCTACCATGTTGGTGGGCGAAGGACGGGGGTGCGGGGTGGCGAACGGGGGCTCGGGGTCCGGGCGGCGGCTGGAGGGCGCGATCGCCTGGGCGCTCAGGAACTCGGACGGCGTCGTCGCCTTCTGCGGCGCGCTGACCGTCGGGTTGCTCGACATGTTCGGGGGAGTGCTCGGTGACAACGTCGTGTCGGGTGCCACGCTCCTGGTGCTCGCCGCGGTGGTCTACGGGTCGCTGGCCGAGCGCAAGCGCCGGATCGCCGACATCCGGGAGGCCACGGCCGGCGCGCGGCAGGCGCTGGACAGTCTGACCTCGGTGCGCGAGCTTGCCGGTATGGATCTCGAACGGGCCCTGGAGGGAGCCCGGCAGGACACCGACCGGTGGGTCTTCAAGGGCGGCACCGGTACCTATCTGCGGGCCGTGACCCTGCCCGAGTGCGTGCGGGAGGCGCAGCGCAGGCGCCGTTCGCTCACCGTCAAGATCGATATCGTGCACCCGGGGGACGAGCGGGCCTGTGCCGCCTATTCGCGGTTCCGCGAGACGTTCAGCAGCCGGCGGGGCTCCGTCGCGCAGGACGGCTGGAGCGTCGAGCGCACCCGCAAGGAGTCGTACGCCACCGTGCTCGCCGCCTCGTGGTACCGGCAGCGGCTCGACACCCTGGAGATCGACGTCCACCTGTCGTCCGTCGTCCCGACGCTGCGCTTCGACCTCTCCGCGTCCTGCCTGATCATCACTCAGGACGATCCGCGGCGGGTCAGCCTCTACGTCGAGCGCGGGCGTCCGCTCTACGACTACTACGTCACCGAGCTGCACCACTACCGGGAGCAGGCGCTCAAGCTCGACCTGCGGGACACCGAGCCGCTCAGCGAGGACCCCACCGTCGACGAGGCACGGCGGCTCTTCGAGCAGCTCGGCATCCCCTTGCCGGCGGCCCTCTCGGACCGCGACGTCGGCGACATCATCGACAGGGCGCTGCACGCGGAGAACCCCTACCGCAGGTAGCCGCCGGAGGCGGGAGACGATGGACCTCTTCACGAGACTCGACCGGGCCGCCGGGCGGACCGGGGCGGCGGCCGAACCGGGTGAGCCGGACAGACCGGCCGGCCAGGACAGCCGGGCAGGCCGGGACGGCTGGGCAGGCCGGGACAGCCGGGCAGATCAGCACAGCCGGGGTGGCCCGGGCGCGCCGTCCGGACCAGGCCTGCCCGACGAACCGGGCGGGCTCGACGGGCTGGTCGGCGGGATCCTGGCGGAGATCGCCTCGGGCAGCAGACCCCTGCGCGCGGTGGCCCACCCACTCGGCTTCTACTGCCTGCCGGTCCTGCGGGAGGGCGCGTGCGGGGTCTGCGTGCACGTCTTCGGGCCGGTCGCGTCCGGTCTGCGCCGGGCGGCGCACCCGCCCCCGCAACCGGCGGCGCACCCGCTCGCGCCTTCGCCGGAGATCCACTGCCACAGCTGGGAGTTGAAGAGCAGCGTGCTCTACGGGCGGGTCGGCAACCTGAGGGTCCGGGTGCTGGACGAGCCGCGGCGGCCGACGCACCGCGCCTTCGAGGTGTACAGCCGCGCGGGTGCGGACGAGATCCGGCCGACCCCGCGACTGGTGCGCTGGGAGCCGGTGGTGGAGCAGCGCAGCGCGCGCGGAGAGACGTACACCCTGGCGGCCGGCGAGTTCCACACCACCCTCCTCACCGGGGCCGCGTCGGCGGCGACGGTGGTGCTGGGGCGGTCCGTGCCCGGATCGGTGGACGTCGTGCTGGGGCCCGTCGACGGTCCGGCCCGCCGGGTGGTGCGCCGGCTCTGCGACGCCGACCAGACGGCTCGGATCGCCGGAGAGGCAGCGAGGAGGATCAGTGGACCTGATCAGGCAGCGTGACGGCGCCCCGGCGTTCCCGTTCGCGTTCGAGTGCCGTGTGGCGG
This sequence comes from Kitasatospora sp. NPDC001603, assembly GCF_040298365.1. NCBI lineage: Bacteria > Bacillati > Actinomycetota > Actinomycetes > Kitasatosporales > Streptomycetaceae > Kitasatospora > Kitasatospora sp. NPDC001603. Next base: position 40,730 of record NZ_JBEPAA010000030.1, on the reverse strand, counting down.
TGCGGGCCGCCGAGGAGGCGGGGGCGCTGCTGAGCGCCCGGTTCCAGGACGCCTTCGGGGTCTGCACGAAGGGCGAGGACGGCGATGTGGTCACCGAACTCGACCTCCAGGCCGAGGCTCTGGTGACCAGCCGGCTCGCGGAATCCTTCCCGGGCGACCGGATCGTCGCCGAGGAGGGCGGTGCGACAGCGGGCGGTGCCGGCGGTGCGGCGTCCGGCCGCACCTGGCTGGTGGATCCGCTCGACGGCAGCAACAACGTGGTGATCGGGCTGCCGGCCTATGCGGTCGGCATCGCGCTCTGCGTGGACGAGGAGCCGGTCGTCGGGGTCGTGCACGACCCCGTGATCGGCCGGACGTGGTGGGCCGTCCACGGCGCCGGTGCCTTCGGCCCGCAGGGACGGCTCTGCGGTACGGCGGGTGCGGCCCGTTCGGCGCGTGCGGTCGCCGCGGCCCGGCCGGTGGTCGCCTGGACCCAGGGGCACGGCATCGCGACCGACGACCGGCTGCTCCGGGCGCTGAAGTCGGAGCTGGAGGCCGGCTCCCAGCGGCTGCTGCAGCTGTGGGCGCCGCTGCTGGCCTGGTCGATGCTGGCCCGGGGCGACATCGACGGCTTCGTCGGCTACCTGCCGGAGGAGATCGACCTGCCCGCCGGGTACCTGCTCGCGGCGGAGGCGGGTGTGGTGGTCCGCGGGTTGGACGGCGGCGGGTTCAGCGGGCGGATCGGCCGGCCGGACACCGCGCGGAGCTTCGTCGCGGGCCGACCGGAGGCGCTGCCCTACCTGTTCGACCTGGTGGCCCGGGCCGCCTCGGCCGCCGGGCACGGCTGAGGCAACGGGCAGCGGAGTCGAGCCTCCCCGCCCCGTGCACCTCCGGTCACCACCGGCCATCCCCGGCCATCCCCGGCCATCCCCGGCCACCGTCGTCACGCCGCTACCCCGTCACGCCGCTACCCCGTCACGCCGCTACGCCGTCACGCCGCTACGCCGTCACGACGTCAGGGTCAGGGCCGCGGTGGCCAGCGCCACCCCGCTGACGGCCAGGACGGCGCTGGTCGCCGCGACGCTGCGCAGCGGTACCCGCAGCCCGGCCGACCGGCACCGCTCGTACCAGAGCAGGGTGGCGAGCGAGGCCCAGGGTGTGATCAGCGGGCCGATGTTGGTGCCGATCAGCAGGGAGAGCAGCTGCTGGTGGTTGCCGGCCGGTACGGCGGCCTCGCCGGCCAGGTACACGGGCAGGTTGTTGAGCAGGTTCGACAGCCCCGCGCCCACCGCCGAGGCGCGGAACATCCCGAGCACCCCGCCGTCCGTCCCGATCGCCTCGGCGAGCACCCGGTGCAGCCCGTGCGCGTCGAAGGTCTGCACCACCAGGAACATCCCCGGCACCATCACCAGCAGCCGCCACGGGATCAGCGAGGCCCGCAGCGCCTCGGGCCGCCGCACGGCGAACGCCACGACCACCACCAGGGCCGCCGCCCCCGAGGCGACCCAGAGCGGGAGGTCGGCCAGCAGGCTGGTCAGCAGGAACCCGGCGCAGGTCAGTGCGCAGATCCTGAACAGCACCCGGTCGGCCGGCCGGTGGGCCGGCGGCGGGTCGTAGTCGTTCGCGCCGCGCCGGTCGCGCCGCCAGTAGAACCACCACAGGCAGGCCATGGTCATCAGGCCGGCGGCCAGTTGCGGAGCCCACATCACCCGGGCCAGGCCGGTCGGGGAGAGCGCGACCCGCTCGGCGGCCAGCAGGTTGGTCAGGTTGGACACCGGGAGCAGCAGGCTCGCGGTGTTGGCCAGCCAGACCGTGGTCATCGCCAGCGGGAGCGGCGCGATGCCCACCCGCGAGGCGAGGGCCAGCATCACCGGGGTCAGCAGGACGGCCGTGGTGTCCAGGTTGAGGGTGATCGTGGTGACGGCGGCCAGCGCCACGCAGAGCACGAACAGCGCCGCGTAGCTGCCCCGGGCGGTCCGGGCCACCCCGGCCGCCAGCACGTCGAACACCTCTGCCGTGCTGGTGAGTTCGGCGAGCACGATGACGGTCCCGAGGAAGGCGAGCAGGGGTGCGATCCGGGAGATCGCGGCCCCGGCGGAGTCCGTCGGTAGCAGTCCGGTGGCGAGCAGGAGCAGTCCGCAGGCGAGCAGCGCAGCAGCCACCCAGTCGAGGGGATGGAGCCGCTTGACGTTGGGCCAGTAGGCAAACACGGTGGTCAGGGTCGCATACGAGCGGTGGTTGGTCGAGTGTGGGGCCGAACCGGGGTCGCTCGTCGGCGATCGGCCATAAGCTGGCCCCATGGGGGCTTATGACGTGAACCCGGGCGGCCCCGGGCCGATCGACTTCTTCATCAGCTACTCGCCCGCCGACGAACGGTGGGCGGCCTGGATCGCCTGGACGCTGGAGGACGCGGGCTACCGGGCCTTCCTCCAGGCGTGGGACTTCGTCCCGGGGACCAACTTCGTCGACTTCATGGACCGGGGTGTCACCGAGTCCGCCGCGGTCATCGCGCTGCTCTCGCGCCACTACGAGCGTTCGCGCTACGGCCGGATGGAGTGGCAGGCGGCCCTGCGCGCCGACCCCGACGCCCCGGAGCGCAGGCTGCTGACCGTCCGGATCGAGGACATCCCGGTGGACGGCCTGCTCGCCACCCTGACCTACATCGACCTGGCCACCGTCACCGACCCCGCGCTGGCCCGCCACCTGCTGCTCGCCAGGGTCGCCCAGGCGATGGACGGCCGGGCCCGGCCGGAGCTGCGGCCGGGCTATCCGGGCGGCGCCGCGGGCGCGCCGCCCGCCGCCCGGGCGCAGCAGGACGGGGAGCCGGCCCCGCAGGCGCTGCGGCCGGTCGGCGGCACCGGGCGGTCCGGCCGGCGCAGGCCCTCCGTGCGGCCGGAGTACCCACCGGCGGCGGGCCACCCGGGCGGGCGGGAGTCGGTCACGGTGCTGCACCTGGCGGGCCCGTCCTTCGGCCGGGGCGCCGATCCCGCGGAGCTCCAGGCCGCCGTCTGGGGGGACCTCGTCGAGCTCGCCGACGCCGGGGCCCCGGCACCCGAACTGGTCGTCGTCACCGGGGACCTCACCGCGTCCGGCAGCCCCCGGGAGTGCGAGCAGGCCCTCGCCTTCCTCACCGGCATGCGCTCCCTGCTCGGGCTGGAGCCGCACCGGGTGGCGATCGTCCCCGGCGGTCAGGACGTCAGCCAGGCGGCCTCCCGCGCCTACTTCGCCACCTGCGAGGCGGACGAACTGCGGCCCACCCCGCCCTACTGGCCCAAGTGGCGCCACTACGCCCGGCTGTTCCAGGAGTTCTACCAGGGGCTGGACGTGGTCTTCGACAGCGACCAGCCCTGGACGCTGTTCCCGGTGCCCGAGCTCGGGACGGTCGTCGCGGGCCTGAACTCCTCGATGGCCCACAGCCACCGGCCCGACGACCGGTACGGCTGGCTCGGCCCCGAGCAGGCCGCCTGGTTCGCCCAGGCGCTGCGCCCGTACGAGAACGACGGCTGGCTGCGGATCGGCGGCGTCCGGCACCCCGTCACGCCCCGGCCGGCGGGCGCCCGGTCGGCCCGGGCGGGCCAGGACGCCGAGCCGCTCCGGGACGTCGACCGCTTCACCCGGCTGACCGCGCCCCGGCTGCACCTGCTGCTGCACGGGCCGGCCGACGGCCGCGCCGCGCTCCAGGACCTGCCCACCTCCGCCGGGGAGCTCAGGGTCCTCGGGGCCACCGCCCCGGGCGCGCACCAGTTGCTGCAGCTCACCCGCGAGGGGCTCACCCACTGGCCCGGCCCGAGCCCCGGCGCCGCCCCGGGGGCGGGCACAGCCCCGGGCGCCGAGCCCCGGCGGTCGGCGGTCGGCTGGCACCGGGCGCACCGCGCGTTCCCCCCGCCGCCCGACCGGGCCGCCCCCGACGCCCCGCCCGCGGCGGGCCCCGCCCCGCTGCCCGCCGCCGAGCGGGAGACCAGGGAACTGCCCTCCCCGCTCGACACCCTGCTGGCCCGGGTCTCCGAGGTCTGCCGCACCCGGCACCAGGGCGCCCAGATCCGCTCGGTCGCCGGCTCGCCGCCCCAGCTCTTCGTCACCTGGAACGAGTCGGGATTCGTCCGCCAGCAGCGGGTCGCGGTCTGCGTGCGCACCCCGACCGCCGAGGAGGTCGACCGCTTCGTCGACGAGGTGCACGCCGCCGGCGGTGCCCCGGACGCCGAGCTGGTCCACGACGGCCCGCCCCCGCCGCGCGAGTTGCGCGACCGGGCCCGGCGGCGCGGCGTCCGGCTGCGCAGTTTCATCGAGTTCCAGGGCCTGCTCGACCTCCGCGACCACGTCGCCGCGCAGAGCGAGCGGCTGGCCGCCGACAGCCAGTACCAGCCCGGCCTCTACCTGCCGCAGCGCTACCGGGACGCTGAGCGCCCCGGCGGGGAGGAACGCGAGGGCCTGGTCGACGAGATGCTCCGGCTGCTGGACTCCGACCACGGCCGGTTCCTGCTGCTGCTGGGCGACTTCGGGCACGGCAAGACCTTCGCCCTTCGCGAGCTGGCCCGCCGCATCCCGGTCGAACTCCCGCATCTGACGCCGCTGTTCATCGACCTCAGCGCACTGGACAAGGCGCACTCCTTCGACGGCCTGGTGGCGGCCCACCTGACCGCCCACGGCGTCGACACCCTCGACCTGCGGGCCTTCCGCTACATGCTCCGGCAGGGGCGTGTGGTCCTCCTGTTCGACGGCTTCGACGAACTGCTGAACCGGGTCAGCTACGAGCGCGCCGCCGACCACCTCCAGGTGCTGCTGGACGCCGCCGTGGACAACGCCAAGATCGTGGTGAGCAGCCGCACCCAGCACTTCAGCTCCCAGGAACAGGTGCTCACCGCCCTCGGCGAGCGGGTCGGCCTGCTCCCGCAGCGGCGGCTGATCGCCGTCCAGGACTTCACCACCGCCCAGATCCGCGGCTACCTGGCCAACCGCTACGGCGACGAGGCCGCCGCCGACCGCCGGATGCGGCTGCTGGAGGCCATCCCCGACCTGCTCGCGCTCTGCCGCAACCCCCGGCTGCTGAGCTTCGTCGCCGACCTCGACCACGACCGGCTGCGGGCCGTCGCCGGAGCCGGCCGGGCGCTCAGCGCCGCCGGCCTCTACCAGGAGGTCTTCACCGCCTGGCTGGAGTTCGAGGAGCGGCGCGGCCAGGGCGGCCCGGGCGCCGCTCCCGGCCTCGGCCTGGACCAGCTCTGGGAGGCCGTGACCGCGCTCGCGGTCCGGCTCTGGGAGACCAGCCGCACCGCCCTGCCGTACGACGAACTGCTCGACCTCTCCGGTGCGCTGACCGGCCTGGCCGGGAGCCACCTGCCCGCGCCGCAGCTCGCGCACGCGGTGGGATCGGGCAGTCTGCTCGTCCGGTCCGACGAGGGCGTGTTCCAGTTCATCCACGGTTCCGTGGTCGAGTGGCTGGTCGCCCGGGCCGCGGCGGCCTCGCTCGGGAACGGCGAGTCGGAGCTGCTCACCCGGCGCCCGCTCAGCCGGCTGGCGGTCGAGTTCCTCTGCGACCTCGCCGACCACCAGCTCTGCCAGCAGTGGGCCCACGACGTCCTGGACGGGGCCGGCGAGGCGGACGAGACCGCGCGGCTCAACGCCGTCAAGGTGCTGGCCCGGCTGCGGGTGCCCGCCCACACCGACCTGCGCGGCGCCGCGCTGGCCGGCGAGGACCTCTCCCACCGGGACCTCTCCGGCGTCGACCTCGGCCAGGCCGACCTCACCGACGCCCGGCTGCTCGGCGCCAACCTGGCCGGGGCCTCGCTGCGCGGCGCCCGGCTGGCCGGTGCCCGGCTCGACGCGGCCGACCTGTCCGGTGCCGACCTCTCCGGCGCGGACCTCCGCGGTGCCCGGCTGATCGGCACCGATCTGCGCGGCGCCCGGCTGCGGGGCAGCCGCTGGCAGCGCGCCGCCCTGATCTCCGCCGTCACCGACGACGAGGTGCTGGCCGCCCCCGAACTGCGCGCCGCGGCCGTCGCGCCGGGCCTGCCCGTCGAGGCCGGCTTCCGGCCCTCGGAGGTAGGCGTGCCGTACGGGTTCGGCGTGCGCACCGCCCGGCTGCCCGAACCGGTCGCCTTCAGCGCCGACGGCCAGCTGCTCGCGGTCGGCAGCGCCGACGGCAGCGTGCTGGTCTGCGACGCGCTCACCGGAGTCGCCCTGCGCACCCTCAAGGACCACATCGACCGGGTCTACGCGGTGAAGTTCGCCGGGAGCGTGCTGGCCACCGGCAGCGCCGACGGCACCGTCCGGCTCTGGGACCAGGTCTCCGGGGAGTGCCTGCACCGCCTCGACGTCCACCCGGGCGGGGTCTGGCCGGTCTCGCTGGAGTCGACGGGGGCACTGCTCGCCACCGGTGACGCCGACGGGACGGTCACTCTCTGGGACACCGCGACGGGCGGGCTGCTGCGCCGGCTGACCGGCCACGCCGCACCCGTCTACACCGCGGTCTTCAGCCCGGACGGCGCCCTGCTGGTGACCGGTGACAGGCTCGGTGGGGCCCGGCTGTGGGACACCGCGACCGGGCAGCGGGTCGCCGAGCTCCCGGGGCACCGCGGAACGGTCTTCCGGGCCCGGTTCAGCCCGGACGGGACGCTGCTGGCCACCGGCGACGCCGGTGCGGACGGCGCGGCCGTCCGGGGCGCCGCGGACGCGGCCCCGGACGCCCCGGGCGGCGCAGTCCGGGTCTGGGACGTCGCGGGGCGACGCCTGCTGCACACCTTCGAGGGGCACGGCGGCCGGGTCTACACGCTGGCCTTCCACCCCGACGGGGACCTGCTCGCCAGCGGCGACACGGCCGGTCAGATCCGGCTCTGGAACCCGCTGGACGGGACGGCGGCCGGCCGGCTGGAGGGCTGCACCGGCTCGGTCTACCAGGTCGACTTCGACGACGGCGGCGGCCGGCTCGCCGCCGGGGACAGCGACGGCGTGGTCCGGGTGTGGCGGGTCGGGCCGCCCGCCCCGGGCGGGCGCGAGGTGGTGGCCCCGCGCCGCCAGCCGCCCGAGCACCGGGGCTCGGTCTGGGCCTGCCGGTTCCGCCCCGGCGCCGGACCGGGCGGGGCGGAGGCCGACACGCTGCTGGTGACCGGCGGCAACGACGGCGCCGTCCGGCTCTGGGACCCGGCCTCCGGCCGCAGCCGCCAACTGCTGCGCGGCCACGGGCGCCGGATCGGCTCGCTCTCCTTCAGCGGGGACGCCGGCGTGCTGGCGGCCGGTGGCAACGACGGCGTGGTCCGGCTCTGGGAGCCCGCCACGGGCCGCCGGATCAGGGAGCTCTCGGGGCGCAGCAGCCGACTGGTCTCGGCGCAGTTCAGCCCGCAGGGGCCGGTGCTGGCCACCGCGAGCAACGACGGCGACCTCTACCTGTGGAACGCGCTGACCGGTGAGTACCTGCGGGAGATGGACGTCGAGACGGAGCACGTCTGGGCGGAGGCGTTCAGCGCCGACGGCGTCTTCGTGGCCACCGCCAACGACGACGACACCGTCCGCATCTGGTACCGCAGCACCGGCGCCCACGTCGCCACGCTGCGCGAGCACCGGGGCCGGGTCCGCTCGATCGCGTTCAGCGCGGACGGGCGCCGGCTGGCCACCGGCTGCGACGACAGCAGCGTCCGGATCTGGGACATCGAGGCCGGCCGGATCGAGGCCCGGCACGACGGGCACGGTGACCGGGTGTACGGCGTCGCGTTCGGCGCCGACGGCTCCTGGCTGGCCAGCGCCTCGTGGGACGGCGACGCCGTGGTCTGGGCGGACGGCGGGATCAGGCACCGGCTGACCGGCCACGCGGGCCGGCTCTGGACGGCGTCGGTGCACCCCCGGCGGCCGCTGCTCGCCACGGCGGGGGACGACCGGGTGGTCCGGCTCTGGGACCCGCGCACCGGGCAGGACCTCGGACGGCTGCGCGGGCACACCGGCCGGATCCTGGCGGTGACCTTCAGCCCGGACGGATCGCTGCTGGCCAGCGGCGGCGAGGACGGCACGGTGCGGCTCTGGGACGTCCCCGCCGACGGCGCGCCCACGGCCCGGGCGACCCTGCTCGGGGCGCCGGACGGCTGGGCGGCGCTGCTGCCGTCCGGCGCGTACAAGTACGAGGGCGACGTCGTGGGCGAGTTCTGGCACGCGGTCGGGATGTGCCGCTTCGAGCCCGGCGAGCTCGACACCCGGCTCCCGGGCGTCCACCGGATGCCGCCGGAGGCGCTGCTGTGAGCCCCGGGGCGGGCGGGCCCGGGGCCACGGGCGACGGGTGGTGTCAGAACGCCGCCGGGTCGCCGGCCGGGGCCGCGTCCCGGGGCGGGCGGGCCGTCCAGTGCAGGAGCAGCAGGCTGGCCAGGGCCGCCAGGGAGCACCAGGTGGAGACGAAGGCCAGCCGCCAGAGCAGCGCGCAGAGGACGGCGCCCGCCCCGGTGAGCAGGCCGAGCCGGCGCAACAGGCGGTCGCCGCTGAGGAGCAGCGGCCCGACGGTCGCCACCAGGTAGCCGGTCAGCAGGAGCGCCGCGTGCGGGATGCCGACGGCGTAGCCGAGGGTGTGGCCGTGCGCGGTGGCCGTCACCGGGCGGGTCGCGACGGCGAGCGCGAGCGGGACCGCGACCAGCAGGCCGAGCAGGACGAAGCCCAGCAGCGGGCGCCGGCGGGCCCGGTCGCGGGTGGCGGTCCACACCCCCACCGGGACCAGGACGGGCAGCAGCGGTAACGCGATCACGGCCCACGCGGTCCGGGCCCACCCGGCCGGACCGGCGGGGAGGCCGCCCTCGGCGCCGTGCCAGACCGCGGCCTCGATCAGCTGGTGCACGCCGAGGACGAGCGGGAGGGCCGCGAGCGGCAGCCGCTCGGGGCGTCCGGCGCGGTGGGTCCGGACCAGGCAGAGGACGCCGATGCCCGACACCACCCCGCCGGCGACGAGGTCCGCCTGCGCGCTCCAGCACATGGGTCGCCGCCGTTCCTTGGCCGGGCCGGCTACCGGGAGCCGGTGCTGTCGGTGGGGCCCGCGCCGTCCGGGCCGTCCGGGGAGTCCGGGCCGTCCGGGCCGTCCGGCGAGCCGCCGCCGTCCGGGCGGTCGGCGGCTTCGGCGGCGCGCGGGACCGCCCGGTGGCCGCTGCCGGGCATGGCCGGGTGGCGCCCGATCACGATCACCCCGAGGACGACCGCCACCAGTCCCGCGGCCTGCCAGGCCAGCGCGCCGGGGGTGACCCGCAGGCGGTCGCCGAGGAAGCCCACCGCGCAGGCGATCCCGGTGATCGGCTGGGCCGCCGTCAGCGCGGGCAGCGACATCCGCAGCGGGGCGGCCTCGAACGCGCTCTGCACCAGCAGCAGTCCGACCACACCCGCCGCCACCACCGCGTACGGCTGCCAGCTGCGCAGCACCGCGCCCAGCCCGTCGTGGTCCAGCCGCAGGGTCGTCGTACGGGTGAGCGCGTCCTGGAGGCCGTAGAGCAGGCCGGCGGCGAGGGCGAGCAGGGTGGCCTCCTCGAACAGCGGCATCCGGCGGGCCGTGGAGACCAGCAGCAGCGTCAGGCCGACCACGGTGCCGACCACCACCCAGTGACGCAGCTCCCCGGCCGGTTCGCCGCCCCCGGTGGGGCGGCCGGCCACGATGAACGCCGTCACACCGAGGGCGAGCAGCAGCACGCCGGCCCAGCCGGACCGGCCGAGGCTCTGCCGGGTCAGCACCCGGGACAGCGCCATCGCGAACAGGAGATTGGTGGCGAGCAGCGGCTCGACCAGCGAGACCTCGCCCTGGTTGAGGGCGAGTGCGGAGAGGATCAGACCGCTGACCATGAACCCGGTGCCGAGCAGCCATTCGGGCATCCGCAGCAGGTCCAGCAGCAGCCGCCAGCGCAGCAGGTCGGCACGCGGGGCACGCTGTGCCGCGTGCTGCTGGAGGACGAATCCGAGCCCCAGGCAGCAGGCGGCGCTCAGTGCGAGGAGGAAGACCACCACGAAGGGACCACCCGAACGTCGCTGCCCGCGCCGGACCGGCGATCCGTGGTTCGACGGCGGTCGCGGCACGTTTCCGCCAGCGTACCGCCGGGGCGTTGACCGGACCGCCGGGACGGGGGCCGCCCTGGGCCGGACGGCTGCTTCCGCTGCCTGCCCCGGCGCCCGGGGCCGCGCTTGCCGCCCCGGGCGCCGGGGGCGCACGCTGGTGTGAGCAGCCGCCACGGGTCCGCAACCGTGCCGGCCCGAGTGGGCGCGACGGGGGCAGGCGCCAGGAGGTGTGGCATGCACAACCAGTGGGATGTGGAGCTGAGCTTCGAGGAAGACGGCGTGCACACGGGATGCGACGCGAGGCTGACCGGTGCCAGGGCACCGGGCCTCAGCGCCCACGGAGAGTCGCTCAAGAGCGCGGAGGACCGCCCGCTCGCCCGGATCGGTGAGGAGGTCGCCGCCTCCCGCGCCCTGGAGGCGCTGTCCCGCAAGCTACGGGCCCAGGCGACCGGCGAGATCGAGGACGAGGGCCACCGGCCGGGCTACCTGATCTACTGAACCGCCCGTCCGCTGACCCGCCGTCCGCCCGGCCGGTCGACCTGACGCGCGCACCCGGGCCGGCCGGTGCGCGCCGCCCGGGACCCACGGGGTGGGTGGCGGTGGGTCCCGCGCCTCCCCGTGGGTTCCGGGCAGCATGACCTACTGGGCCCCGCCGCCCTCCGGTTCGAAGCCGGTCACGCGCCGCCGGACAGGAATGCCGTGAGCCGGCCGGTGAGTTCGGTGGGCGGGGCCGTGAGCAGGGTGTGGTGGGAGACCTCGGGCAGCACGGCGACCGTGGCGCCGGGCAGGGCCTCGCGGGCCGACGCGGCCACGCGGCGCGCGTCGTGGGTGCGGCTGCGCTCGGCGAGCAGGACCAGGGCCGGCGCCCCGAGGGCGGCCAGTCGTTCACGCGTCGGGCGGGGTCCGGTGACCACCCGGGAGGCCGGGAACCCGGCGTGGCCGAGGGCGTAGAGTTCGCGCCAGCCGGCGTCCAGGCCGCTGCCGCCGCTCTCCCAGTCCAGGTAGGCGCGGGCGCGGCCGGCCGAGCGGGGCGGCAGGAAGAGCGGCAGCGCGCGCAGCAGGTAGCCGGCGCGGAAGCCGGCGAAGCACTGGGTCGGATCCAGCAGGGCGAGCCGGCCGACCCGGGCGGGGGCGTGCAGGGCGTACTCCAGGGCGGTCCACCCGCCGTACGAGTGACCGCAGAAGTCGGCCTCGGGCACGCCGAGCCGGTCGAGCACGGCGTCCAGCCAGCCCAGCAGGCCGGGCACACCGCCGAGCGGGGCGCCGTCGTGGACGCTGCGCCCCGGGTCGCCGATCAGGTCGACGGCGAGGACGCGGTGCCCGGCGCAGGTGAGCGCCTCCACCGCGGCGAGCCAGCCGGTGGAGGTCGCGCCGCCGCCGTGGAGCAGGACCAGCGGCCGCCCGTCGCGGGGGCCGCAGGCGTTGACGCGGGTGGTGCCGTGCGGCGTCCGGACGGTGAGCGGCTCGGCGGGGACGGGCCAGCGGGCCAGCACGGCGTCGTAGGCGGCGAGGAACGCATCGAGCGGATCGCCGGCGCCGCCCACGCCGGTGGTCCGGGTGTCCTGCGGGGTTCCTGAGGCTCGTGAGGAGCGTGAGTCGCGTGCTGACATTCTGCTGTCCTCCGGCGGGTGGCAAAATTACTCGCTGAACAATAATCTCGCTGAGCGAGAGAATAGTGCCACCGCACCTGGAGCGGAAGGAGAACGAGGTGGACGAACCCGAGGAGCCGATGCGGCTGGTCCATCTGCTGCGCGGCCTGACCGTCGAACTGGACCTGTTCGGAGCGGAGTTCGCCGGCCGCCACGGCCTGCACCCGACCGACCTGCGCGCGTTGATCCACCTGCTGGACGCCGCCCGGGCCGGGACGGTGGTGACGCCGGGCCGGCTCGGCGAGGCGCTGCGGCTGAACTCGGCGGGCACCACCGGCCTGGTCGACCGGCTGGAGCGGCTCGGCCTGATCCGCCGCGAGCGCGACCCCGGGGACCGCCGACGCGTCCGGCTGGTGGTCGAGGAGCGGGCGGTGGAGCTCGGGCAGGGCTTCTTCGGCGGGCTGATCGCCGATCTGGTGGCCGCCATGGGCCGGTTCGACCCCTCGGAGCTGGCGACGGCCCGGCGGTTCCTGCTGGCCATGACCGAGGTGGTGGCCACGGCCCGGGAGGAGTGACCGGACCGCGGACGCGAGGCGATCGTCGTCCGGGGCCGGTGACGCGGGGCACCCCCGGGGGCGCCGGGGGATCAGAACCAGGTCTCGCCGAAGTGGTCCCCGGGGTGGCCCTCGCGGAGCAGGCAGAAGTCGGGTTCCCTGACGTGCTCCGGCCCCTTCAGCCCGGCCTCGGCCGGACAGCGCGGCGCCAACTCGACCGTGTACACGGGCCAGGAGGCCCAGTGCAGGTCGTTGCCGACGCCCTGGACGAGGGCGCAGTGGGTGCTCTCGTGCCCGGCGACGAGCTCGCAGCGGAGGTGTTGCTCCATCATGAAGGCGGCGTGCGGCAGGCTGTTGAAGTGATCCACATCGGACTGCGGGAGCGTGACGACGGCGGGGCACTGACGCTTGACCATGGGTGGACGGTTGGCTTCAGTCATGCTCGCCAGCATTCCACCGCGCCGCCCGGGAGGCGATGCTTTCCGCGTGGTCGCACGCGTCTTGTACAGGTCGGGCGGGTTCTTGACGGCTCCCCACCGGCGGCGTACCGGCGGGCACCGGATCCCGCCCCCGTCGGGCTCCACGAATTCCCCACGCTTCACCCACGTCGCCCACTTCAACGCCCACTTCAACGCCCACTTCAATGCCCACATCAACGCCCGCTTCGTCGGCCGGGCCGACCCGCCGTCGCGGCGCCGGTCCGACGGTGCCGGGCCGTACGGCTCAGCCGGGTCCGAGCGTCCAGCTGACGAGTGACAGCGTCGCCATCGAGACCACGGTGGAGCAGAGGATCGAGCGCCGCGCGAGCGCGGTGCCGTGCCCGTACTGGGCGGCGTAGACGAACACGTTCTGCGCGGTCGGCAGGGCGGAGAACAGCACCACGGTGAGCAGTTGGTGGGGCGGCAGGTGGAGCAGGCCGGCCCCGACGGCGAACGCCGCCAGTGGCTGGATCAGCGTCTTGAGCACCACCGTCACCCCGACCTCCGCGTACCGGCGGTCGCCGGGGCCCGCGCCGTTGCCGGGGCCCGCGCCGATGTCAGCACCGGCACCAGGAACGGTGCCGGTGCCGGTACCGGTGTCCGCGGCGGTCGTCGGGCGGCCGCGCAGCGACATGCCGAGGGCCACCAGCGCGGCCGGCACGCCCGCGCCGCCGAGCAGTTCGCAGGAGCGGGTCAGCTCGGCGGGCGGGTGCCAGCCGGTCGCGGAGACCGCTGCGCCGAGCGCGACCGCCAGCAGGATGGGGTTGCGCACCGGCAGGGTGAGCGCGGCCCGGCGGCCGGCGCGGCCGGTGTCCAGGACGGTCAGCACGATCGGGGTGACCAGCAGGGTCTGGAACAGCACGACCGGTCCGACGAAGGACGCGTCGCCGAGCACCTGGAGGGCCACCGGAATGCCGAGGTTGGCGGAGTTGACGTAGCCGGAGGCCATCCCGCCGATCGTGCCCGAGGCGAGCCCCCGGCCGAAGAACCGGTGGGCGGCCAGCAGGCCGAGACCGGTGGCGAGCGCCGTCCCGGCGGCGAAGGCCAGCATCGACGGGTTGGCGAACCGGTTCAGCGGCGTCCGGGCGATCATCAGGAACAGGGCCGCGGGCATGGCCAGATGGAAGCTGAACCGGCTCAGCACCGCGTCGGCGTGCGGCCCGAGCAGTCCGCTGCGGCCGACCAGGTAGCCGATCCCGATGAGGGCCCAGATCGGGGCGAAGCCGGAGAGCAACGGGTGCAGACTGGGCATGGCTCCTCGGGGTGGTCCGGGGTGGTCCGGGGTGTCCGGCGGTGTCCGGTGGGTGGGGCGCGGGGGTCTCCCGGCACCGCCGCAGTCAACCAGACGCCCTCCCGGCCGAGTCGGCCGGGCATCCCGCGGGGGCTCCCGGCCTACCATGGCCCGGTGGAGAACCTGAGCCTGGCCGAGGTCGAGACGATCGCGCGGCGTGCCCATGACGGGCAGGTTGACAAGAACGGTCACCCCTACAGCGAGCACCTCGCCGCGGTGGCGCACGGTGTGGCGGAACGCGGCGGCAGCGAGGAGCAGATCGCGGCGGGCTGGCTGCACGACGCGATCGAGGACGAGGTGCTGACCCGCGAGTGGCTGGCCGCCGCGGCCCTGTCCGAGGACACCAAGGCGATCGTGGACGCCCTCAGCAAGCGCCCCGGCGAGCCGGTGGAGGAGTACACGGCCCGCATCCTGGCGACCCCCGGCGCGCTCCTGGTCAAGCGGGCCGACCTGGCCCACAACTCCAGTCCGGCCCGGCTGGCCACCCTGGACGCGCCGACGGCCGAACGGCTGGCCGCCAAGTACCGCCGGATGCGCGAACTGCTCGGCCTGGTGGGCGTGGACGGCGACTGACCCCCTTCGCCGCCCGGCACCGGTCCGGTCCGCCCGGCGTCCGGCCCGGTCGGGTCCGGGGGAGCGCGCCGGCCCGGGGCCGGAGACGGGCGAGAGGGCCCGCGCACGCGGATCGCGCGTGCACGGGCCCTCTCGGTCACCCCGGTGATCCCTGTCCGATCCCCGGGGTGAGGGGGGACAGTGGTCTGGCTGCGGCAGCCGGAGCCCCGGCGGAGCACCGGCGATCGATCGGCCGGCCGGCCCGGTGGCTCGGAAGAGTTCGGCTTAGTACCAGTGGTGGGTCTGCCAGAACGACCAGGCGGCGTTCGGGCTGCCGTAGCGGGAGTTCATGTAGTCCAGCGCCCACTTGATCTGGGTCTTCGGGTTGGTCTTCCAGTCCGCACCGGCGGAGGCCATCTTCGAGCCCGGCAGCGCCTGGGCCAGGCCGTACGCGCCCGAGCTGGGGTTGGTCGCGGTCACGTTCCAGCTGGACTCGTGGCTGATGATCTGGCTGAACGACGCGAGCTGGCCGGCCGGCACGATCTGGGCGGCGAGGGCCTGGGGGGACACGGTCGCGGCCGAGGCGGTGGCGGGCACCAGGCCGGCGCCCAGGGCGGTCAGACCGGCGGCGCCGGCGAGAAGAGCGGCGGAAGTACGCATACGGAGCTTGAAAGCGGGCATGAAGGAGAAGACCTCAATCGGGTTGGGCCGGTGTCACGCCCCGCCTCGACCGTTGGCCGGACAGGGGCCGATACGGTCGCGGGGCGTGACTCGGCAGTAAGCCGTGCTCCGGCGGGACAGGTGCCGGAGCGGCTGACGACTGAGCCATTGTTGCCAGACGGGATCGGCCGTCGCCAAGACCCCCTCGCTACGACCGGGCGTCGTAGCCGGGGTCGTGCCGTGGATTCGAAGGGTCCTCCGGAGCCGCCTGCGGCGTGCCCGCCGGCCTGGGCGGATCGGCGATCGGCGGCCGACCGAGTGGCTGTCCCGAGAACGACTACCGCCCGTCGTGGCGGCCTTTCGTGTGTGAGCGCACTCACCGGCGGGCCACCGGGGCCCGTCACGGACCGGTCCGGGGGAACCACTACGGGTACAGACGATCTGAGAGCGGCGCCACACCGGTGCGGCCTCGGTGGGCGCCCCGACGGCCCGGACCGGGTCCCGCCGCCCGGGCTCCTCAGCCGCGCGGGCGGACGTGCAGGTCCAACCCGCCCGTCCCGGGCGCCTCCACACCCGGCATCAGCCGCATGTCGCGGCCGTAGTCACCCCCGACGAGCGACCGGAACGGGACCGGCTCGTCGGTGAAGAGCCCGTCGAGCCGCCGGCCGTACGCCTCCTTCGCCGCCTCGAAGCGCTCCTCGGACAGCTCGTTCGCGTCGTACACCGCGAACGGCTCCAGCGGTGCCATACCGGTGAACCAGAAGAGGCCGTGCTGGACCGGGTGGAGCACGTCCGCCAGCCGGCCGTGGATGCCCCGGTCGAGGAGCGACGTCTCCCGGGCGCCCGCCGTCACGGACATCAGCGCGCGCCGGCCCGCCAGGGCGGAGTCCCGGGTGTAGGGGGGAGGCAGGGCCGGGCCGTAGCCGAACCCGGCGGTGAACACCCGCTCGATCCAGCCCTTCATGATCGCGGGGGTCGAGAACCACCAGAGCGGGAACTGCAGGATCACCGCGTCCGACCAGCGCACCTTCTCCTGCTCCGCGGCGATGTCCGGCGACAGCCGCCCGGCCAGCGTGGCCCGCTCCGAGGCGGCCATCACGTGCAGCCGCTCGTCCGGCGCGTGTGCGGGGAAGTCGTCGGCGTCCAGCCCGGCCTTCCACTTCATCGCGTAGAGGTCGGACTGCCGGACCTCGTGCCCCGCGCCGCGCAGGCGGTCGACCGCGAACGCGGTGAGGGCGGTGTTGAGCGAGCGGGGGTCCGGGTGGGCGCTGACGACGAGGATCTTCTGCTGCTGGGGCGTGGCTGCGGTCATGTCGTACACGCTCTCCCGGGCGCGGCCGGGCAGCCAGAACCCTGGTCAACCGGAGGACCGGTGATCCTGGTACCGGGAGGGCCACCCATACTGGACGCCAGGAAACGGGGGCGGGATGAGGCACACGGACACGACGACGGACGGCACGGGCGGGGGCGGCGGCCGGGTCGAGGCCTTCGGGGCGGTCGGGACGGTGGGGGCGGTCGACGGGGTCGGCGACACCCGGCGGGCGCTCGGCGGTTTCCTGCGGGCCCGGCGCGGCCGCGTCGCTCCGGAGGACGTCGGCATCGCCGGCGGCCGTCACCGGCGGGTCCGCGGGCTGCGCCGCGAGGAACTGGCCCAGCTCGCCGGGATCAGCGTCGACTACTACGTCCGCCTCGAACAGGGCCGGGCCACCCAGCCGTCCACCGAGGTGCTCGACGCGCTCGCGCGGGCCCTCGGCCTCGACGCCGCCGAGCGCCGGCACCTCGCCACCCTGGCCGGAGCCCGGCGCGGCACCGCGCCCGCGGCGCGGGTCAGCCCCCAGCTGCGGCGGCTCCTGGACGCCGTCGTCCACTTCCCCGCCTTCGCGACGACCCCCCACCTCGACGTGGTGGCCTGGAACGCGCTGGGCGCCGAACTGATGGGCGGACTCGGCACACCCGGCGGCCGGGACGGCAACAACGCCAGGTACCTGTTCTGCGACCCCGCCTCCCGGGACGTCCACCCCGAGTGGGAGGACCGGGCCCGCGAGGCCGTCGGCCAGCTGCGGGTCTCCGCCGGGAGCTACCCGGACGACACGGAGCTGGCCGCGCTGATCACCGAACTGTCGGCGCGCAGCGCGGACTTCCGGCGGATCTGGGCCACCGGCGAGATCGTGGTGTGCGGCGCGGGCCGCAAACGGCTGCGGCACCCGGTGGCGGGGCTGCTCACCCTGGACTACGAGACGCTGCACGTGCCCGCCGCACCGGGCGAGACGGGCCTGGTCGTGCACGTGTTCAGCGCCGCGGAGAACAGCCCGGAGGCCGCCGCGCTGGCCCGGCTGGCCGAGGCCGTGGCGGCGTCGCAGCAGGAGCGGGCCGCCGGGCCGGTGCGGTCCTCCGACGCCTGAGGCGTCCACGGCAGGGCGCCGGGAGCGTCCCCCGGAGCCTCGCACCCGGCACCTCCCCACCTCCCCCACCGCACCGCCCGGTGCCCCGGGCGCGAACGCGGACCGCACCGGATCCGCCGCGGAGGAAGCGGTTCCGGCCCGGTCCGGGCTCAGGAGGGGTGAGGAGGTGCTCATGGGAGAAACGAAGACCGACCGGGACGACGAGTTCCAGGCGTTCATCGTCGGGGCCTGGCCACGGCTGCTGCGTACGGCGTACCTGCTGGCCGGGGAGCAGTACGCGGCCGAGGACCTGGTGCAGTCCGCGGCGGAGAAGGCCTGCGCGGCCTGGGGGAAGGTCCGCCGGGCCGCGGACCCCTACGCCTACGTGCGGCGGATCCTGGTGAACCAGCACGCCCGCCGCTTCCGGCGCCGCCCGCCGGAACTGCTGGTCCACGCCGTGCCGGAGACGGCGGGCGAGGAGGACGGCTACGCGCGGTCCGACCAGCGCACGGCGTTGCTGGCCGCGCTGGCCACCCTGCCGCCCCGCCAGCGCGAGGCCGTCGTGCTGCGCCACTGGGAGGACCTGAGCGACAGCCAGGCCGCCGTGGCGATGGGCTGCTCGGCGGGAGCGGTGCGCAGCCAGGCGGCGAAGGGGATAGCGAGGCTCCGAGAGGTCTCGGTGCTGAAGGAACTCAAGGGCATGACACACGTCGGAGGTGCGGTATGAGCATGCGCGGCAACGACCGGACGGGCGCCGCGGGCGCGACGGACGACGGCGACTCGGCGGTGTGGGTCGGGCTCGGGCTGGCGGAGGCCGCCGCCGGGGCGCGGGTCGGGGCGGTGCCGCTGCCGGAGATCATGGCGGGCGGTCGCCGGTTGCGGCGGCGGCGCCGGACCCTGGTGGGGGCGGTCGCGCTGGGCACCGTGGTGGTGCTGGCCGGCGGCACGACGATGGGTCTGCACGGAGCCGCCGCCGGCGGCACGTCGGTGGGGGCGCTCGCCCCGGCCGGGTCCGGGACCGGCGGCGGCACCGGTGGCGGACCGGCGGCCGACACCTCCACCACCACGGCCCCGCCGACGGCGGCGGTCCGCGACCCCTTCACCCCGGCCCGGGCGGTGGTCGCCCAGGGCACCGCGGACGGCAAGGAGTGGAAGCTCTGGATCGCGCTCTGGCCGCTCGCCCGGCAGGACCAGGCCTATCAGCAGGCCCAGGCGATCTGGCAGGAGCGGCATGCCGCGGACCCGGAGCTCACCGCGCCGACGGAGGCGTTCGTCAAGCAGTACTGGCAGCCCCGGGACGACGTCACGAACACCTACTTCACGGTGGACGGCGTGCGCCTCGGTCATGACTCCCAGGGCAGCGTCCCGGCGCCGTCCGCGCCGGCGACGCCCGTCGACACGGTGGGTTCGCTCAGCGGGGGCCTGGTCGGCCACCGGGGCAAGGGCGACACCGTGGCCCCGCTCGACGTGGTGTCGGCGCGGCTCGACCCGAACGTCGGCCGGGTGACGGTGACCTGGACGGACGGCACGACGTACGAGCCGCAGCCGGTCACCGTGGGGGACTCCCCGGTGCGCTGGATCGCGGTGGCCCGGCCGGCGGGCAAGGCCGCGCAGTCGTGGCAGCTCTTCGACCGCGACGGCGTGCCGATGAAGGGCGGTGACCACGTCGACTTCCTGAAGTGAGGCCGGACCCGCCTCCCGGGGGGAGCCACGGCTTGTCCGACCCGTTCCCGCCGCGCGCCGGTGCGGCGCGACTGGTCAGTGAGTCCTAGGCGGAGCCGCCGCGGGCCGGGTCGACGAGCAGGTCCCCGAGCCGGCGGTGGCGCCGGGCGCGGGCGGTGAGCCGCTCGGCCTCCGGTACCCCGGCGAGTGCGGTGAGCGCCGCGCCGACCGCCCGGCCGAGCCGGTCGCAGAACGCGGCCGGCTCGTCGGCGGCGTCCGGCCGTTCGGGCACCACGGCGTCGACCAGGCCGACCGCCGCCAGGTCGGCCGCGCCGATGCCCTGCGAGCGGGCGAGGTCGGCGGCGTGCGCGCCGTCCCGGTGGACGATCGCGGAGGCGCCCTCGGGCGGCAGCGGCGCCAGCCAGGCGTGGCCGGCGGCGAGCACCCGGTCGGCGGGCAGCAGGGCGAGGGCGCCGCCGCCCGAGCCCTGGCCGAGCAGCACTGCCAGCACCGGCGTGCGCAGGGCGAGCAGGGTGGTCAGGCAGTGCGCGATCTCGACGGCGATGCCGTCCAGTTCGGCCGCCGCCGACAGCTCGGCGCCCGCCGTGTCGACGACGGTGACCAGTGGCAGGCCGAGCTGCTCGGCCAGCCGGGCGCTGCGCCGCACGGCCCGCAGGTCGGCGGCGGTGAACGGGCGTTCGTGGTCCGGACCCTGCCGTTGCTGCCCGACGATCAGGGCGGGCCGTCCGTGCAGGACGGCGAGGGCCCGGACCAGGGCGCCGCCGCGGCCGCCTGGCGCGTCCAGCAGGACCAGCTCGTCGGCCGTCCGGCGCAGCAGCTCGCGCGCCCCCGGCCGGTCGGGGCGGCGGGTGCGCCGCACGGAGTCCCAGGCGTCCGGCTCTCGGGCGGTCGCGGTGTCGGGCGCGGGTGCGGTGTCCGGCGCGGTCACGGTGTCCGGTGCGGGTACGGCCTCCGGCACGCTCGCGGCCGGGGCCAGGACGGCCAGCGACCGTCGCAGCACCTCCCGCAGGTCCTCCGGCGCCACCACGGCGTCCACCAGGCCGCGCCCGGCCAGGGTCTCCGCGAGCTGCACGTCCGGGGGCAGCTCCACGCCCCGCAACTCCTGGTACACCCGGGGCCCGAGGAACCCGAGCCGGGCCCGGGGCTCGGCGAACACCAGCTGTCCCAGCGTCCCCCAGGAGGCGAAGACCCCGCCCATGGTGGGGTTGCGCAGGTAGCTGAGGTACGGCAGGCCGGCCGCGCGGTGGGCCTGGACGGCGGCGGTGATGCGCAGCATGCAGAGGAAGGCCGCCGACCCCTCCTGCATCCGCGTCCCGCCCGAGACCGGCAGGGCGACCAGCGGGAGCCGCTCGGCCGTCGCCCGTTCCACGGCGCGGGTGATCCGTTCCGCGGTGGCCACCCCGATCGAGCCGCCGAGGAAGCCGAACTCGGAGGCGACCAGCGCCACCGGCCGGCCGGCGATCAGCCCGACCCCGGTGATCACCGCTTCGTCCACCCCGGTGCGTTCGCGCGCCCGGGCCAGTGCGGCCAGGTAGTCGGCGTCGGCCGACTGCGCCCCGACCGGCTCGTCCCAGCTCCGGAACGAGCCCTGGTCCACCAGCAGGCCGATGAGTTGACGTGCCGTCAGTGAACTTCCGGTCCCCACAACCCACCCCGCCGTCCGAGCCGTCCGCATCGACAAGATCCACCCTACGCAGCGGCCGACCAGCCGTCCCGGACCGACGGGCGGGTGTGACCGGGTCGACAGCTTCGGGGGCGGGGGTTGCGCGCGCCGACCGCGTCGACCGCCGTGCGCCGGCTCAGCGGAGCGCGGCGGCCTCCTCCCGCCGGGGCAGGTCGGCGTGGTCGGCGTGGTCGGGGCGGGCCGGGCGGCAGGCCCGGTCGTAGCGCTCGGCGACCAGGCGGGCGAGCGCGTCGTGCGTGCCGAGCGGGGTACTGGTCCACCGGGCGGCGGTCCCGGCCGCCCGGTCGGCGAAGAACCCCGGGCCGAGCAGGTAGGTGGCGACGGCGACCTCGCGGTGGCCGGCCGCGTGCAGGGCCTCGACCGCCTCCTGCGGAGTGGGCCGGGCCGCCGAGAGGTAGGCGGGGACGACCGGCCGGCCCTCGCCGAGCCGGCGGGCGAGCAGCCGCGCCGTCCGGGCGGTGTCCGCGGCGGCGGCCGGGTCGGAGGAGCCGGCCGCCGCGAGCACCACCGGTCCGGCGCCGGGCGGGCGGCCGCTCTCGGCGAGCCGGTCCGCCAGGGCGGCGGCCAGCAGCGGGCTCGGGCCCAGCGCGGGGGCGAGCCGGACGTGCGGCAGACCGGCGTCGGCCAGCGCGCCGGGGATGTCCACCCGCAGGTGGTAGCCGGTACCGAGGAGCAGCGGCACCAGGACGGCGGGCTCGCCGGCGGACAGCCCGTCCAGCGCGGTGGGCAGGGAGGGCGCGGCGAGGTCCAGGAAGCAGCAGCGGACGTCGAGTTCGGGGCGCAGCGCGCGGACCCGGGCGAGCAGCGCCCTGGTCGCGGCCGTTCCGGCCGGATCGCGGCTGCCGTGGGCGACGGCCAGCAGCACCGGGCGGCCACCGCGCGGCGCCGGCCGGGCCGCCGGCCCCCGCACCGGGCTCATCACCGGCCGGGCCCGGGGACCGTCGCCGGGCAGCCGGTCCGTCAGGTTCCGCGGGGCCGCGTCGGTCGTCCGCTCCGGCCCGTTCCGCCGCGCGGCTGTCCGGCGCATCAGGCCGCCGCCAGCCGGTAGCCGCGCTTCGGGACCGTCCGGATCAGCCCGCCGTGCGGCCCGAGCGCGGCCCGCAGCCGGCCGATCGCCGCCTCGACCGCGTGCTCGTCCGCCGCCGCGTCCACCCAGACGGTGCGCAGCAGCTCGGCCCGGCTGAGCACCCGGCCCGGCTGTTCGGCGAGCGCCCGCAGCACGGCCGCGCCGCGCGGGCTCAGCCAGTGGCTCTCGCCGTCGACCAGTACGGCGTTGCCCTGGAGGGTCAGCAGCCTTCCGGCGAGGGCGAGTTCGCGCCGGTTCCGGCCGGGCAGTGTCTCGCCGAGGTAGCGGACCAGGGAGCCCAGCCGGCCGCGCTCGGGGAACAGCACGGGCAGGCCGAGGTCGGCGAACGGCCGGGCGCAGAGCGCACCGACGCAGACCGGCAGGACATCGCCGCGCAGGGCGTCCAGCAGCGGCTCCCGCAGTCCTTCGGCGGTGGCCGTCTCCACGAAGGCGCTGACGGCCGGGGCGCTGGTGAAGGTGAGCGCGTGGACCTGCCGCCGGACGGTCTGCTCGACCAGCCGCCGTACCGGTGTCGGGTCGTCCGGGGCCTCCCAGCGGTAGACCGGGACGGAGATCACCTCGGCGCCGCGCTCGCGCAGCGCCGCCGCGAAGGCGTCCAGCCGGACGCCGTGCTCCTGGATGGCGACCCGACGGCCGGCCAGCGGGCGGGCGAGCAGCCAGGTGAGCAGCTCGTCGGTGGCCTCGGAGCCGGGGGAGAAGGCCTCGTCGAGGCCGCTCGCCCGGACGGCGCCGGTCGCCTTGGGGCCGCGGCTGAGCACCACGGCGCTGCGGCAGGCGTCGGCCAGGGCGGCGCCCCGGCCCCACCCCTCGGCGGCGCTCATCCAGCCGCGCCAGCCGACGCCGGTGGTGGCCACCACGTAGTCCAGCGGGGCGGCGAGGCAGAGTTCGGTGGCCCGGCGCAGGGCGAGGTCGTCGGCCAGCGGGGTGATCCGCAGCACGGGCGCCTCGACCACCTGGGCGCCGCGCCGGCTGAGCAGGGCGACCAGTTCGTCGCGGCGGCGGGCCGCGGTCACCCCGATCGTGAAGCCGGTCAGTGGGCCGGGGGGTGCGCCGGGACGCGGGCCGGTGGGGGTGGGGGAGGTTGCCATGGGCGCAAGGGTGCTTTCTCCGCGTTACGGCGGAGTTGCCCGCCGGTCACCCGGGCGTAAGCGAAGCCGGCCCCCCGGTTACGGCTGATGTCCTGCCGCGCACCCCGCCCCCCGGAGGCCGTGAGCGAGGCGTACCGCGCGCGCAACACGGGGGACCCGACCGCGAAACGACCACCGGTCAGATTCTTCGGCATGAGGACGGCACCCGACGGACCACTCGCCGGACACCCGCCCCGTCCGCCGTACCCGCCCCGTCCGCCGTACCCGGCCCACCCGCCGTACCCGCCCCACCCGCCGTACCCGGCCCACCCGCCGGACACCCGGCCCACCCGCCGTACCCGGCCCACCCGCCGTACCCGCTCGCCCGAGCAGCCCCCCACAGACCCCGCCACCCCGCACCCCCCGTACGACCCGAGGAGTACCGCGATGACGTCGCACTCGCCCGACCGACCACGGGAGCTCGTCCTGGTCGGCCACGGCATGGTTGGCCAGCGCTTCCTGGAGGCCTGGACCGAGCAGCCCGGCGCCGATCGCTGGCGGGTCACCGTCCTCGCCGAGGAGCCGCGCCCGGCCTACGACCGCGTCCACCTCAGCTCGCTGTTCGACGGCCGGACACCCGAGGACCTCGCGCTCTGCCCGCCCGGTTTCCTCGCCGAGCACGGCATCGACCTGCGCCTCGGCGACCCGGTCACCGCCATCGACCGCGCCGCCCGTACGGTCACCACCCGGGCCGGCCGGCAGGTGCGCTACGACGCCCTGGTGCTGGCCACCGGGTCCGCGCCCTTCGTGCCGCCCGTCCCCGGCCGGGACGCGGCCGGCTGCCACGTCTACCGGACCATCGAGGACCTGGACGCGATCCGGGCCGACGCCGAGCGGGCGACGATCGGCGTGGTGGTCGGCGGCGGCCTGCTCGGCCTGGAGGCCGCCGGCGCGCTGCGGGCGACGGGCCTGTCCACCCACGTGGTCGAGTTCGCGCCCCGGCTGATGGCCGTCCAGGTGGACGACGGTGGCGGGGCCCTGCTCCGCCGCAAGATCGAGGACCTCGGCGTGACCGTGCACACCAGTGCCGCCGCCGACGCCGTGGCGACCGGGCCGGAGGGCCGGGTGCGGGCGCTGAGCCTCTCCGACGGCCGCGAACTCGCGGCCGACCTGGTGGTGTTCTCCGCCGGCATCCGCCCGCGCGACCAGCTGGCCCGCGACTGCGGCCTGCCGGTCGGCGCCCGCGGCGGCATCGTGGTCGACGAGCGCTGCCGCACCGCCGACCCGGCCGTGCTGGCCATCGGCGAGTGCGCCCAGGCTGCCGACGGCCGGGTCTACGGCCTGGTCGCCCCCGGGTACCAGATGGCCGAGACCGCCGCCCGCGAACTGGCCGACCGCCCCGGCGACGGCTTCGTGGGCGCGGACACCTCCACCAAGCTCAAGCTGCTCGGAGTGGACGTGGCCAGCTTCGGCGACCCGCACGGCGCCGCCGAGGGCGCCGTCGACGTGCTCTACAGCGACAGCCGGCTCGGCGTCTACCGCAAGCTGGTGATCGGCGCCGACGGCGCGCTGCTGGGCGGCGTCCTGGTCGGCGACACCGACTCCTACGGCACCCTGCGCCCGCTCGCGGTGGCCGGGCGGCCGCTGACCGTCCCGCCCGAGCAGCTGGTGCTGCCCGCCGGGCTCTCCACCGCCGGACCGGTCGCGCTGCCCGACGAGGCGGTGCTCTGCTCCTGCCACAACGTCACCCAGGGGGCGGTCCGCGCCGCCGTCCGTGAGCAGGGCTGCGACAGCGTCGCCGCGGTCAAGAAGTGCACCCGGGCCGGCACCGGCTGCGGCAGCTGCGTCAAGCAGCTCGGCACCGTGGTCGGCGAGGAGCTGGCGGCGGCGGGGTTCGCCCCGCAGACCGGCCTGTGCGAGCACTTCGCGCAGACCCGCGCGGAGCTGTACGAGATCGTCCGGGTCACCGGCATCACCGGCTTCTCCGACCTGCTCGACCGGTACGGGCGGGGCGAGGGCTGCGAGGTCTGCAAGCCGACCGTCGCCTCGATCCTGGCCAGCCTCGGCGGCGGCCACATCCTGGACGGCGAGCAGGCCGCGCTGCAGGACTCCAACGACCACTTCCTCGCCAACCTGCAGCGCAACGGCTCCTACTCGGTGGTGCCGCGGGTGCCCGGCGGTGAGATCACTCCCGAGGGCCTGATCACGATCGGTGAGATCGCCCGCGACTACGGCCTCTACACCAAGATCACCGGAGGCCAGCGGATCGACCTCTTCGGTGCCAGCGTGGACCAACTCCCGAGCATCTGGGCCAGGTTGGTGGACGCCGGCTTCGAGTCCGGCCACGCCTACGGCAAGGCGCTGCGCACCGTGAAGTCCTGTGTCGGCGAGACCTGGTGCCGCTACGGCGTCCAGGACTCCGTCGCCCTCGCGATCGAGCTCGAACTGCGCTACCGGGGCCTGCGCTCCCCGCACAAGCTCAAGTCGGCGGTCTCGGGCTGCGCCCGCGAGTGCGCCGAGGCGCAGAGCAAGGACTTCGGCGTGATCGCCACCTCGGCCGGCTGGAACCTCTACGTCGGCGGCAACGGCGGTATGACGCCCCGTCATGCCGACCTGCTGGCGGCCGATCTGGACCGCGAGACGCTGATCCGCACCATCGACCGCTACCTGATGTTCTACATCCGCACCGCCGACCGCCTGGAGCGCACCTCGGTCTGGCTGGACCGCCTGGAGGGCGGTCTGGACCACCTGCGCGCGGTGGTCATCGACGACTCGCTCGGCATCGCCGCCGAGCTGGACGAGCTGATGGCTCGTCACATCGGCTGCTACCAGGACGAATGGGCGGCCACCCTGGCCGACCCCGACCGGCTCCGGCGCTTCTCCTCCTTCGTCAACGCCCCCGGTACCCCGGACCCGGCCGTCACCTTCGTCCCCGCACGCGGCCAGATCCGCCCCGCCCGCCCCGGTGAGGACGGGCGCGTCCTCACCACCCCCGCTCCGGTCCTGGTGGCCGGGCCCCGACTGGAGGTGCTCACCCCGTGACCGTGGAAATCCACGACGGCACCCGCTGGCGTGCCGTCTGCACCCTCGACGACCTGCAACCCGGGCGCGGAGTGGCGGTGCTGCTCGACGGCGAGCAGGTGGCCGTCTTCCGGGACCGCTCCGGCGGCCTGCACGCCCTCGACAACCGGGACCCGTTCAGCGGCGCGCACGTCCTCTCGCGCGGCCTGCTCGGCAGCCGCGGCGAGCGGCCCACCCTGGCGTCCCCGATGTACAAGCAGGTCTTCGACCTGACCGACGGCCGCTGCCTCGACGAGGAGACCGCCCCCGACGGCACCCCCGCCGTCCTCAGGCTCTGGCCGGTCCGCAGCGCGGTGGAGCCGGCGCCCGCCGCGGCCCGCCCCGCCGTGCCCGCCCGCGCCACCGCGCAGGCCCCCGCATGAGCGCCGTCGTCGAGACCGGACGCCCCGGCAGCAGACCCGCCCCGAGCGTGCTCGCCGGCTGGGACCCGGAGGACACCGCGTTCTGGGACCGGACCGGAGCCCGGATCGCCCGGCGCAACCTGGTCTTCTCGGTGCTCTCCGAACACATCGGCTTCTCGGTCTGGAGCCTCTGGTCGGTGCTCGTGCTCTTCCTCGGCCCCGAGTACCACATCGACACGGCCGGCAAGTTCACCCTGACCGCCCTGCCCACCGCGCTCGGCGCGACGCTGCGCCTGCCGTACACCTTCGCGGTGGCCCGGTTCGGCGGCCGCAACTGGACGGTGATCAGCGCACTGCTGCTGCTCGTCCCCACCGCGCTGGCGGCGCTGGTGCTGACCCCGGGCGTGCACTACGGCACGCTGCTCGCAGTGGCCTGCGTCGCCGGGGTCGGCGGCGGCAACTTCGCCTCCTCGATGGCCAACATCAACGCCTTCTACCCGCACCGCCTCAAGGGCTGGGCGCTCGGCATCAACGCCGGCGGCGGCAACCTCGGCGTCCCGGCGGTGCAGCTGCTCGGCCTGCTGGTGCTCGCCACCGCCGGCGCGGCCCACCCCCGGCTGCTGCCGCTGCTCTACCTGCCGCTGATCGTGCTGGCCGCGGCCGGGGCCTGGTGGCGGATGGACAACCTCGCCGTCCCGCCGCGCGGCGAGGGCCGGGCGCTGCGCGAGGTCGCCCGCGACCCGTACGGCTGGGCGGTCTCCACCCTGTACATCGGCACCTTCGGCTCGTTCATCGGCTTCGGCTTCGCCTTCGGGCAGGTCCTGCAAGTGCAGTTCCACGACCGCTTCGACACCCCGGTCAAGGCTGCCGCGCTGACCTTCCTCGGGCCGCTGCTCGGCTCGCTGCTGCGGCCGGTCGGCGGGCGGCTGGCCGACCGCTGGGGCGGTCCGCGGGTCACCCTGGCCACCTTCGTGGGGATGGGCGCCGGCACGGCCGTGGTGCTGTCCGCCTCCCGGGCCGGTTCGCTGCCGCTGTTCCTCGCCGGCTTCGTCGCGCTGTTCGTGCTGAGCGGCATCGGCAACGGCTCGACCTACAAGATGATCCCGGCGCACTACCAGGACCGGGCCCGGGCGGAGGTCGCGGCCGGCGCCGATCCGGCCGGGGCCGAGGCCGACTCGCGCCGCCGGTCGTCCGCGCTGATCGGACTGGCCGGGGCGGTGGGGGCGTTCGGCGGGGTGCTGGTCAACCTGGCCTTCCGGCAGTCCTTCCTCAGCACCCACAACGGCGACGCCGCGTACCTCGGCTTCCTCGCGGCCTACCTGTTCTGCTCGGCGCTGACCTGGGCGGTCTGGCTGCGGCCCCGCGCGTCACGCTGACCGCGGTCGCGCGGACCGGCCCCGGGGTGTCGCCCACCCCGGGGCCGGTCCGGTGCCCGGGCCCGGGGTGGGCGCGATTGCTAGGGTCGTCGCATGGCATCGAGCAGTGCGACGACCCCCGGCCGGCTGCGACGCGACGCCCAGCGCAACCGCGACCTGCTGCTGGCCGCCGCCCGCGAGCTGTTCTCCCGGCAGGGCCTGGACGTCCCGCTGGACCAGATCGCCAAGGAGGCCGGCGTCGGCAACGCGACCCTGTACCGGCACTTCCCGACCCGCGAGGCGCTGATCGCCGAGGTCTTCGCCGACGCCGCCGCACTGCTCGACGGCGCGGCCCGGGAGGCACTGGCCGCCGAGGACGCCTGGAGCGCGATCGAGCGCTACTTCGAGCGGATCTTCGAGCTGGTCGCCGCCGACCGGGGCATCAACGACCTGGTCACCCAGGCCATCCCCACCACCCCCGCGATGATCGCGATCAGCCGACAGAACGCGGTGACGGTCGGCACCCTGGTCGCCCGGGCGCAGCAGCAGGGCACCATGCGCCCCGACGTCGCCACCATGGACCTGCTCTTCATGCTCGGCCCGCTCTGCCGGGCCCTGCCCGCCACCACGGAGCTGCGGCCCGACCTCTGGCGCCGCTACCTCGCCCTCCTGCTCGACGGCTTCCGCACCCGGGCCGCCCACCCACTCCCCGTCCCGCCGATCGGCGAGGAGCACCTGGACAAGATGTTCGCCGACCTCTGGGAGGCGGACGGCCCCGGCACCTGACCCGGCCGCGCACCCCGCTGCCGTCCGGGGGAGCGCCGTCAGGACCGCGTACGGATCCGCCCGCCGCGCGTCAGGGCTCCGTCAACGGACGGCCGCTCCGGTCGCGGCCCGGCTTTGCTGAGTCCGACAGCGAGACAGCGAGACAGCGAGACAGCGCGACAGCGCGACAGCGCGGCAGGACAGGCCGGAAGGACGGGCAGGGCGATGGCGGACAACGGCGCCGGAATCCACGGGGACGAGCCGACGGACGAGCCGACGGACGAGCTGACGGGCGGACCGGACGGGCGCGGCCGCCTCGTGGTCGGGGTCAGCGGGTCACTCGGCAGCCTCGCGGTGCTCTGCTGGACGCCGGCCGGCGGCGAGTTCGGCTACCGCCGGTCCCCCTGTCCGCCGCTGCTCAGCGCCTGCCGCGACGCGGCCGTCGCCCGGTTGCGGCAGGCCCTGGACGAGGCCTTCGGCGGCTGCCCGGCGGGCGTCCGGCTGCGCTGCCAGGCCGTGCGCGGGGAGACCGGCCGGGCCCTGGTCCGCTCCGCCGACCGCCCCGGGGACCAGCTCGTCCTCGGCGCCGGCGGCCGCGGGGCGCTCGCCCGCGCCCTGCGCCCGTCCGTGACGGCCTACTGCGTGCGGCACGCCGCCTGCCCCGTCCTGGCGGTACCCAGGCCACCGCTCCAGCGCGACCTCGAAGCCCTCGAACGCCACCACCACGTCCGCGCGCTGCCCCTCACCGTCGGCAGCTGACCCGGGCCCGCTTCGCTCGGTCAGCGGGCCGGGTCGGCCGCCCGGGCCGGTGCGCCGACGGCCGCCGCCTCGGCCAGGACCCGGGCGGTCGCGCGGCCGGCCCGCACGGCGTGGTCCGCCCGGGCTGGGCGGCAGCGCTCCACGGCCGGGTCGTACTCGGTGAGCACCACGCCGGCGTGGTCGGAGTCCAGCTCCAGCAGCCGTACCGGTGAGCGCCGCTCGGTCAGCGCGGCGTGCAGCTCCCGGCTCAGCGCCGCGGGCACCAGGTCGTCGGCGGTGCCGTGCACCAGCCAGACCGGGACGGGGGAGGGCCGGTCGGCGAGGAGCGGCAGCGGGGCCTCGCCCGTGGTCACGGCCGGGCGGCCGTAGGCGGAGGCGATCCCGACGGCCGCCGTCGGGCGGACCTCCTCGGGGGTGTCCGGGTGGGTGGCCAGCGCGACGGCCTCGCGCCCGCCCAGCGACCAGCCGGCGAGGACGAACCGGGCCGGATCGCCGCCGAACGAGGCCGCCTCCCGGCGGGCGTACTCGAACGACGCCAGCAGCCGCGCACGGCCGCCGTCCTCCTGGTCCGAGCGCCAGTCGGGGACGAGCACCAGCAGCCCCAGCCCCGCCGCCTCCTGAGCCAGCGGGCGCAGCACGTCCCGCTCGTCCGAGCCCCGCCCGTGCCAGAGCAGGACGACGGCCGCCGGACCTTCGGCACCCACCGGGCGGTGGACGTCCATCAGGTGGCCGGGGGTGTACTCGACGACCTCGGGCGGGGTGGGGCGCTGACCGGTCATCCGGGATTCTCCTCGGGTTCGGGACGGGGTCTCCGAGCTGGTACTGTACTTCCTGTCGCGAGGGAGATGATCTCTCGTCAGGCGTCAGTGGTGCTACCGGAGCACGTCCTACTTTCAGTAGGGAGAGTCCGTTCGACCCGGGCCTGGCGCTCCAATTCGGACGAGGTCCGGTGCCTTTCCAGGCACCGGGCCTCTTCTGTTTTCCCGGATTCGGCCGATGCCCGGGCCGGTTCGGAGCACGGCTCCTGACCTGCTAGTCTTCTTCCTGTCGCGAGGGAGATGATTCCTCGTCAGGCGTCAGTGGTGCTACCGGAGCACGTCCTACTTTCAGTAGGGAGAGTCCGTTCAACCCGGGCCTGGCGCTCCAATTCGAATGAGGTCCGGTGCCTTTCCAGGCACCGGACATCATTCGTTCTCCGGGTACCGACGGTCCCGTCGCCGGGGCCGGGCCGCCGGAATCGCGCCGGCCGGAAATGGGTCGGCCGGACGGAATACGGCCGGCCGGCCGGAACGCGGTCAGCCGGGCTGGCGGTCGGAGCCCAGTTCGCGCGAGATCCGCAGGCCGACCTGGGCGACCACCGGGCCGAGCGAGCGGACCCGCGCGGCGGTCATCCGCGAGGTGAGGCCGGAGACGGACAGCGCGGCGGTCACCTCGCCGGTGTGGTCGAAGATCGGGGCGGCGACGCAGCGGACCTCGGGCTCGTTCTCCCGGTCGTCGATCGAGTAGCCGCGGGCGCGGATCCGGGCGAGGTCGGCCCGCAGGTGCGTCTCGTCGGAGATGGTCCAGGCGGTGACCGGGCGCAGCCCGGCGGCGACCACCTCGGTGACGGCCTCGTCGGGCAGCCAGGCGAGGATCGCCTTTCCGGTCGCGGTGCAGTACGCGGGCGCCCGGCTGCCGACCCGGGAGGCCATCCGGACGTTGGTCTCGTCCTCGACCTTGTCGAGGTACACGATGCCGGGGGCCTGCCAGACCGTCAGGTGCACGGTCTCGCCGGCCTCGCGCTGCAGCCGCCGCAGGTGCTCGGCGGCGACGCTGCGCAGGTCGAGGGTGGACAGGTAGGCCTGGCCGAGGCGGAGCGAGCCGTGGCCGAGGCGGAACCAGCCGGTCTCCCGGTCGCGGTCGAGCAGGTGCTCGTCCAGCAGCGGGCCGGCCAGCCGCAGCACGGTGCTCTTGTTGAGGCCCAGCGCCTCGGCGAGCTGGGCGAGCGGTACGCCCCGCCCGTTGCCGTGGTCGCGCACGTGGCCGAGGACGGCCAGCGCGCGGCGCAGCGAGGACGACTGGTTGCGCTCGGAACCCGCCGCCTTCTTCGCGGCCGCCTTCGCCGGCTCCGCGACGTCCTTCGCCGGCTCCCCGGAGTCGCTCCCGTCGACCGCGCCGGCCGCCGGCGCGGGCTCCGGCGCGGGTCTCGGTCCGGGCTCCGATCCGGTCTGTGGCCGGGCCTGCGACCCGGTCCCCGTCTCCGTCATCGGTCCGTTCCCCTCTCGTTCCACCGCCGGACTGCGGCGGTGGTCAGACGGTACCCCTCGCGCCGGGTTAGCCGATTCTTCGATACAGCGTTGTGCACTGCAAAACTTCCCGAACGGCCTCTTGTTGCCCCCGAGCGCCCCCGCCTAACGTCCGTGGCATCGAGCAGGCGCCGCGGCCCACCCGAGCGGTCGCTCTGCCGTACCCCCACATCAAGGCGTTCACGCACCCACCATCGGCCCCGGTCAGGGCCTGCTTCGACGTGCCCGTCCCCAGCGGCGCACGTCTCGGCGGCAGCTGTCGGGAGGGGAGGTCTCCACCCATGCGACTCATCAGACGGACCGCCGCGGCCACCGTCCTCGCCGCCAGCTGCCTCGCGGCCGCCGCCTGTTCGCCCGGTACCGCGCTGCCGGCCGGCGACCGGGCCGGCGACGACCGGACGGGCACCCTTCAGGTCTGGCTGTACAACGAGGCCGGCAACGCGGCGAAGGAGGCGGTGATCAGCAAGGCGATCACCGAGTTCCAGGCCTCGCACCAGGGCGTCACCGTCGACATCAGCTACATCGACACCGATGCCTCGGCCCGCGCCGCCAAGATGAAGGGCGCGTTCAACGACCCGAACAGCGCCCCGGACCTGGTCGAGTTCGGCAACACCGACCTCCCCGGCTACGTCGCCGCCGGCGGCCTCGCCGAGATCGGCGCCGACCTCGACAAGTGGAAGGACAAGGGCGACCTCGACCCGGCGATCGCCAAGACCGCCGTGCTGGACGGCAAGACCTACGGCCTGCCGTGGTGGGTCGGTGTCCGTGCGCTGTACTACCGCACCGACCTCTTCACCGAGGCCGGGCTGAGCGCGCCGAAGTCGTACCAGGAGCTGGTGGCCGCCAACCAGAAGATCCACGCCGCGCACCCGGACACCTTCGGCATCGCGGTCGGCGGCAAGTACACCTTCGGTGCGCTGCCGTTCGTCTGGGACGCCGGTGGCGACATCGCCACCAAGGACGGCGCCGCGTTCAAGGCCGGGATCAACTCGCCCGCCGCGCAGGCCGGGATCAAGCGCTACACGGACCTCTTCGGCGCCGACGGCTGCCCGGCCCAGCAGTGCGCCGACCTCACCGGCGGCAAGACCGTCGACCTCTTCGCGGCCGGCAAGTCCGCGATGGCGATCCTGCCCAACTCCAGTCGCAGCAAGGTCGACGCGGGCCCGGTCAACGGCAAGTACGGCGTCGTCCCGCTGCCCGGCGAGAAGTCCGGGTCGATCGCCCCCGCGTTCGGCGGCGGCAACAACCTCGGGGTGATGAAGGCGGCCAAGCACCGCACCCTCGCGGTCGAGTTCGCCGAGCTGCTGGCGAGCCCCGGCTACCAGGAGCAGATGTACGACGCGATGGGGAACCTGCCGACCCTCAAGTCCGTCAACGACAAGGTCGCGGCGAAGGACGCCTTCCTGAAGCCGTTCACCGACACCATCGCGGCCGGCACCAAGTTCGTTCCGCTGGACCAGGCGTGGGCGCAGATCGACGCGCAGGCCGTCATCCCGACGATGCTCCAGCAGATCGTCACCGGAAAGTCGGACGTGGCCAAGGCCTCGGGCGACGCCGCCACGCAGATCACCTCGGCCTTCGCGGCCGGTCACTGATCGCACGCCCGAGAGAGCAGGCCCCGAGAGAGGTCCCGTACGTGTCCGCACCCACCACGACTGCCCCGGCGGCGTCGACTTCCCCGAGCGGGCGTCGTCGGGGCACCGGCCCGGCCGCGCCCCCGCGCGGCCGGCGCCGCCGCCCACCGCTGCTGCTCCTCCTGCCGGCCGCGATCATCATGATCCCGCTGGTGGCCTACCCCATCTACCAGCTCGGACTGCTGTCGGTACTGGACTTCGGGCAGGCCCAGGCGTCCGGGGGAGTGCCCACCAGCTTCGTCGGCCTCGGCAACTACGAGAAGATCCTGAGCGACACCCAGTTCTGGTCGGTGCTCACCCAGACGATCGGCTTCGCCGCGTTCTGCGTGATCGCCACCCTGGCCGTCGGCGCCACCCTCGCGGTGCTGCTGACCAGGGTCGGCCGGGTGGCCCGGCTGGTGCTGACCACCGCCGCGATGGCGGCCTGGGCGGCGCCGGCGATGACCGGATCGACGGTGTGGAGCTTCCTGTTCGACACCAACCTCGGTCTGGTCAACAAGACCCTGGTCGACCTCGGACTGAGCGGCTTCCACGAGTACAACTGGTTCTACGACAAGTGGTCGGCGTTCCTCATCGTCGGTGCCGTGGTGGTCTGGCACTCCTTCCCGTTCGTGATGGTGACGCTCTACGCGGGCATCCGGGCGATCCCCGAGGAGATCCTGGAGGCCGCCGCCCTGGACGGCGCCAACACCTGGACCACCTTCCGCCGGATCACCGCCCCGATGCTCCGGCCGATCCTGACCGTCGTGGTGATCCAGTCGGTCATCTGGGACTTCAAGGTCTTCACCCAGATCTACGTGATGACCGAGGGCGGCGGCATCGCCGGGCAGAACCTCGTGCTCAACGTGTACGCGTACCAGAAGGCGTTCGCCTCCTCCCAGTACGGGCTCGGCGCGGCGATCGGCGTGATCATGCTGCTGATCCTGGTGATCCCGACGGTCCTCTACATCCGCACCCTGCGACGGACGGGGAATGAACTGTGAACGCCCGTAGCCGCTGGCGGCTCGCCGCCAACACCACCGCGATCCTGGTGGCCGTCGTCACCGCCTTCCCGATCTTCTGGATGGTGCTGTCGGCCTTCAAGCCCAAGGGCGAGGTGCAGTCGCTGGATCCCAGGCCGTGGACCGCCCACCCCACGCTGGAGAGCTTCCGGCAGGTGCTGAGCGTCGACGGGTTCGGCCGCTACTTCCTCAACAGCCTGGTCATCGCGCTCTCGGTGGTGGTGCTGTCGGCCCTGGTGGTCTTCCTGGCGGCGGTGGCGGTGACCCGCTTCCGCTTCCGGTTCCGCACCACGATCATGGTGATGTTCCTGATCGCCCAGATGATCCCGGTCGAGGCGCTGACCATTCCGCTGTTCTTCATGTTCCGCGACGCCGGCCGGGTCGCGCCGGGCATCGGCCTCAACACCCTGGCCTCACTGATCCTGGTGCAGCTGGCGTTCTCACTGCCGTTCGGCATCTGGATGATGCGCGGTTTCGTCGCCGCCGTCCCGGTCTCCATCGAGGAGGCCGCCCAGATCGACGGTGCCAGCCGGACCCGCATCCTGTGGCGGATCCTGCTGCCGCTGGTGGCCCCCGGTCTGGCGGCGACCAGCGTGTTCTCCTTCATCGCGGCGTGGAACGACTTCGTCTTCGGCAAGACCTTCATCATCAGCGCCACCGAGAACCAGACGCTCCCCTCGGCGCTGCTGGTGTTCTTCAAGCCGGACGAGAACGACTGGGGCGGCATCATGGCGGCGTCCACCCTGATGACCGTGCCGGTGCTGATCTTCTTCATCGCGGTGCAGCGCAAGCTGGTCTCCGGGCTGGCGGGCGCCGTGAAGGACTGACCCGCGAGGAAGGGGCCGAGGCGGGTGACAGCGGCCCGGTCACGGGAGTGGGGTCCCAGGCCGGGCACGTGCCGACGGGCGACCCGCCCGGACCGCGGGGGCGGTGGGCCCGGCCCACCGCCCCCGCGGTACGGAGCGGGCAGGAGCTCAGATCGTCGTCCGTCCGGTCGGGTCCGGGTTCGGTCCCGGGTTCGGGTCCGGGCCCGGACCAGCCGGTTCGCCCGGAGGGACGGAGATCAGGGTGAACACCGCCCCGCCGTCGTCCCGCACCACCGCGAGCCGCCCGTACGGGGTCGGCTCGGGCCCGTCCAGCACGCTCCCGCCGAGCCGGACCGCCCGCTCCACCGTCCGGTCGGTGTCCGCCGCCCCGAAGTACACCGCCCAGAAGGCCGGTGGGCCGTCCGGGTCGATGCCCGGGTCCCCGCCGATCCCGCCGACCGGCTGCCCGCCGACCCGGAAGACCGTGTGGTCGGCCGCGGCGTCGTCGTCGTATCCGTAGCCGAAGACCCGGCCGTAGAAGTCCCGGGCGGTGTCCGGCGCCGGGGAGAGCTGATCGTTCCAGGCGACCGTGCCGGGTTCGTTCACCAGGCCGGCCCCCGGGTTGAGCGACCCCTGCCAGAGCCCGAAGACCGCACCGAGCGGGTCCACCGCGAGCACCCCGCGCGCCTGGTCGGGCACGTCGAACGGCTCGAAGACGACCAGTCCGCCCGCCTCCTGGACCAGTCCGGCCGTCCGGTCGGCGTCGTCCACCGCGAGGTAGGTCGTCCAGGCCGGCCGTCCCTGCCCGTCGACCTCCCGGCGCGACCTGATCCCGGCCACCTGCACCCCGCGCACCGTCGCCACCAGGTACTCGTCACCGGCCGGGCCGGTCGGCACGTACTCCCAGCCGAACAGCCGGCCGTAGAACCGTCGTGCCCGTTCGACGTCCGGCGCGGCCAGTTCGGCCCAGCACGGGACGCCCTCGTGGTACCTGCCGGCCTTCGGCATGCCGTCCTCCAAGCCCTGGCGGACCCCTCGGCCAGCCTCCGCGACCCCCGGCCCCCCGGCAACCGGGACGCCCGGCCCGCTCCCGGCCGTGGCTGCTCAGGCCACCCCGCGCGGCCGGAACTGGACGCTGATCCGCGGCCCCACCGGCCGGGCGGTCTTGGCGATCGCGTGCTCCCACGTCCGCTGGCACGACCCGCCCATGACCAGCAGGTCCCCGTGCCCGACAGGGTGGCGGACGACGGGCCCGCCGCCCCCGCGCGGGCGCAGCAGCAGTGTCCGGGGCTCGCCCACCGAGACGATCGCGACCATGGTGTCCTCGCGGTCCCCGCGCCCGATCCGGTCACCGTGCCAGGCCACGCTGTCGCGCCCGTCCCGGTAGTAGCAGAGCCCCAGGGTCCGGAACGGCTCGCCCAGTTCCTCCGCGTAGTGCGCGCTCAGCGCCGCCCGGGCCGCGCCCAGCAGCGGGTGCGGCGGCGCGTCGCGCTCCCCGTAGGACGCGAGCAGCCGTGGCACCTCCACCACCCGCTCGTACATCTCCCGCCGCTCGGCCCGCCACGGCACCTCGGCCGCCAGCTGTTCGAACAGCCCGGTCGCCCCGTGCACCCACCCGGGCAGCAGGTCCACCCAGGCGCCGGCGCCCAGGACCTCGCGCCGTACCCCCGTGAGGGGCCCCAGCGCGGCCCCGCCCCCGTCGGCGTCGTCGAACAGCGAGGGCTGGAGGTGCAGGGTGCTCGGCATGGCTCCAGCCTACGCCGTTATCGAACGTATGCTCGAACAGTTTCCTCGGGTGCGGGTTCCCACCGCGGGGGGCGTCCGCTCGCCGCCTGCTTCACGAGGGCGGCGAGCCGCGCTTCGACCTCGGCCGTCACCGGGGTGAGCGCGAAGGCGTTCGCCCACCTGGCGCCGTCGCCGAGCTCCGCCAGGTCGCGGCCAGTGGGTGAGCGGGGGCGCCGGGGAAATCGCCGCGCAGGTGGTGGCGAACAGCCTCTTCGGAGGGCTCGACGCGCTCCCCGGCTGTTCTATTTCTGACATGCGGCGGTCGAATAGCGGTGATATGACTCGTTTGTCCGCCGCCCACCTCCGGGCGGCGCGGTTCACCGCGTGGCCACCGACGGTCGGTCGGCCGGCGGGAGGAGGACACCGTGGACGACTACCCGTTGCTCAACCTGTTCTGGACGATGTTGGAGCTCTTCCTCTTCATCCTCTGGTTCTTCCTGCTCTTCAAGATCATCTCGGATATCTTCCGCAGTCATGACATGGGCGGTTGGGGCAAGGCAGGCTGGCTGATCTTCGTGATCCTGCTGCCCTTCCTCGGCGTCTTCGTCTACCTGATCGTGCGCGGCAGATCGATGGGCGAGCGCGACCTGGAGCAGGCGAAGCAGGCCGACGCCGCCTTCAAGGCGTACGTCAAGGAGGCGGCCGCCGGTGAGGGCGGCGGTACCGGTACCGGTACCGCCGGCGGGGCGGGCAGCCATGTCGACGAACTGGCCAAGCTCGCCGGCCTCAGGAGCAGCGGGGCGATCTCCGAGGAGGAGTTCCGGAAGGCGAAGGAGATCCTGCTCTCCTGACGCCGGGCCGCACCGGCGGGTCGTGGGCATCGCGCCGCGGCCCGCTGGTGCCGTCCGTCGACGGACGGTGTGCCGTGCGCCGTGTGTCGTGCGCCGTGCGTGCCGTGGGTGCGGACGCGCCGCCGCCCCGGTCCCGGGCGGGCGGTGCCCGGGACCGGGGTCCGGGGCCGGGGTCCGGGGCCGGTTCAGACCTTGGCCCGCCGACGGGCGAGGAAGTACCCGATGACCAGCCCGACGGCCAGCGTCACGGTGAGGACCGCCCACAGCGGCAGGGTGACGGTGGCGATCCAGAGGGTGATGGAGACCGATCCGGTATTGGCTGCGATGAACCAGATGGCCAGCACCGCGAGGACGGCGACCGCGATCGTACGCATCCGCACCTCGCGGCCCTTGACCGTGACGGTCGGCGGAGCGTGCGGCGGAGGAGTGTTCTGCGCCATGTCCCCAGTATGGTGCGACCCGCCGACCGGGGCCCGTTCGGAGCAATCCGGCCGCCGGCTCTCCGCCCGCCGACCGCCCGGCCCGGCCTCCCCGTGTCGCGCCGGGCGCCCGGCGCTGCCCCGGCTCCACCGGTCGTCGTCGCTCGTTGTCGCGGGCGCGGTCGAGTGGTGCAAGGGTTCCGCCGGGTCCGTCTCCCGTTGCCGCCCACTCGATTTCTGACCAGGCGTGATGTCCTGCTACTGTTCTTCCCGTCGAGAGGAAATGATCTCTCGGTCAGGCGTCAGAGGTGCTACTGGAGCACGTCCTACTTTCAGTAGGAAGAGTCCGTTCGACCCGGGCCTGGCGCTCCATTCCAAGGCGGCCGCTCCCCATCGGGGGGCGGCCGCCTTGTTCGTTCCCTCGGACTACCGGACTACCGGACTGCCGGGCTGCCCCGGGGGTCGGCGCCGACCGGACGGGGCGCCCTCTCTCCGGCTGCCGCCACTTCGTCGCCCAGGGTGGCGGCAGCGTCCGGCCGAACGGGTCGATCTCATGGGCCCGCACGCGGTCGGCCACGTGATCATCCTGATCGCCCGCTGCCCCGGCGCGGTGGCCGGACGGCACCTCGGTGGGGCGAGCGTGGCGTGATGCGGCCCTACCGCACATCCCGTCCGAAACCCTCCGTCGTGGCCGACAACCGGCCAAGGTCGCGCCCCTGGTCGCCTCCCGGGCTGTTCGGCAGCCGGTCGCCCGGCCAGCGGCTTCGCCGTGATCGGCGATCTGACGATGCGTCACAGGATGGCTGAAAGTGGCCTGCTGCGGTGTGAATATGCCATTGGAATGTTCGTCATATGGAATCCGGCAGTAGCCTTCCGTGTCGAAGCCGCCACTGGTCGTGGTGGACCGGCCGGTGCCGACCGAGCGCTCCCGGCCGTACCGAACCCTCCGAAGGAGCCCGAGTGCCGGGTATCGACGAATGCCTCTCCGGGGCGATGGCGATCGCCGGTGCCCGGGCTGCCAGTCTGATCGACTGGAGCAGCGGGCTCGCCCTCGGCAGCATCGGGATCAGCCCCAGCGGGGACCACGACACCTCGGCCGCCGAAGCAACCGACCTGGTACGGGCGGCTGTTGAGAGCCAGACCTTCACCGGGGCGGAGGACCGGCAAGCGCCGTTGCAGGACATCATCGTCACTGCGGGCCGCAGTTACCACCTGTTGTGCTTCATCGACACCGTCTTCGACAGCCGGCTCGTCCTGCATCTCTGGCTCGACCGGACCGAGGGCAACCTGGCTGCGGCGCGCTACCGCCTCCAGGGCCTCGCCGAGGAACTGGTGCTCGGATGACGAACACGATCGTGAATCCGGCCACCCCTTCGGCCTCGGTCGGTCCCGCGAACTGCGCGGATGTCCGTCCGGCCCCCGCCGTCGTGTTTCGGCCGTCCGGGCGGAAGCCTGTCGCCCACCGGCGGTCGGCATGAGCGGCCTCGTCCTGCCCCCGGTGGGCGTCCTCCCCCCGGGGCGGCTCGGGCGGAACCCGGGCGAGGCGGTCACCAGGCTCGCCGAGGGCCGGTTGACCGGCGTTCTGCGCGGGCCCGCAGGGGCTCTCTACTTCGCCGACGGACTGGTGGTGCACGCCGAGTCCGACCACAGCCCCGATCTGGCCGCCCTGCTGACCGGGTGCGGCCGGATCACCCCGGAGGCGTGGCGGGACACCGTCCGGAGCTTCGGCCCCCAGTGCCGGGTCGGCGAAGCGCTGGTGGAGCAACGCAGCCTCAGCCGGGGCGAGTTGGAGATCTGCCACCTCGGCGCACTGTACGACGCCGCGTTCTTCGTCCTGGACTGCGCCGGTGCCGCGTCCTGGAACGCCGCCGCCTGGGCCTCCGGTGCGGCGGAGGCGGCCGGATCGGTCGGGGCGGTCGGCGCGGCCGCAGCGGCCCGGCCGGGCGCGCTCACCGGACCGTCGGCGACGGGGTGCTGGTCCTTCGAATCCGGCGTGCGGCACTGGCTCGGGCCGGTCTCGGCGGTCAGCGCCTTCCGGCTCTGCCGGGAGGTCGACCGCCGCCGTCGGTTGCTCGAACGGATCTGGCCGTGGCCCCAAGTCGACACCGCGCCGGTCCGCCCGGTGGCCTGCGAAGCGGGCGGGGTCGGCCGTGCTGTCGGCGCTGCCGGGGCTGTCGCCGCTCGGGAGCCCGACGGGTTCCGTGCGGCGCACGAGGCGCACGAGGGGCGCGTTGTCGGTGAGGTTCACAACGCCCACGAGGCCCGTTCGGCACGGGAGTTCGGGGAGCGACGACCAGCTGTCGAGGGCGGCCGGGCCGATCGGGAGGTGTGGGCGGCGGCGCCCACCCGGGTGGTCCGCCGCCGGCCGAGCCGGCACCAGCGTGAGTTGCTCGACCACGTGGACGGCCGAAGAACCCCGGCGGAGCTGGCCCGGCTGCTCGGGCGCTCGGCCTTCGCGACCACGGCGGACATCCGCCGGCTCGCCGCCGCCGGGCTGCTCGCCACCCCCGGAGGTGCTGTCCCTGGCGGCGGTACCCCCGGCAAACCCGCCCCGGGAGGCGGTACCCCTGGACGCGCCGCGCCTCGGCACGCCGCCCAGGCACCGGTAGCGCCCGGTACGGCTGCGCCCGGTACCGCTGCGCACGTCTCCGCCGGGCACGCGCCGGCCGGAGCCGGGGCGCTCGGGGGCCGGCCGGCCGCCGC
>NZ_JBEPAA010000029.1:7751-101618 GCF_040298365.1 Kitasatospora sp. NPDC001603 | reverse complement strand
TGTCTTCCCGGGCTTGACGCCCTGTCCGACGTTTCAAACTCTAGCCGATCCCCGCCCCGAAAGGCGAATCCGGCCGCAATCCATATAAACAGGCACACCGAATAAGGCATGAGCCGTGCCTGCCGTCGAAATGACAAAGCACAACCCAGCCCGAACCGGGAAGTGATGTTTCAAGGGATTGGCCGCTCCGGGACCGTCCGCGTAGACACGTGTCCGGTGCTCCCAGCCGAGCGACTAGAGAACACTACGCCGCCGGGCCGGGCGATGCAAACAGCCGCCGGCCGGACCCCGGGGAGAGGGGGCCGGCCGGCGGCGGCAGTGCGGCGGGGGCTCAGCTGTTGGTCGGGAACCCGAGGTTGATGCCGCCGTGCGAGGGGTCCAGCCAGCGCTGGGTGACGGCCTTGCCGCGGGTGAAGAACTGCACGCCGTCCGGGCCGTACGCGTGGGCGTCGCCGAAGAGCGAGGACTTCCAGCCGCCGAAGGAGTAGTAGGCGACCGGCACCGGGATCGGCACGTTGATGCCGACCATGCCGACCTCCACCTCGTACTGGAAGCGCCGGGCAGCACCGCCGTCGTTGGTGAAGATGGCGGTGCCGTTGCCGTAGGGGTTGGCGTTGATGAGTGCCACGCCCTCCTCGTAGGAGGAGACCCGCACGACCGACAGCACCGGGCCGAAGATCTCGTCGTTGTAGACGGACATGCCGGGCTTGACGTGGTCGAACAGGGTGGGGCCGAGCCAGAAGCCGTCCGAGGTGGGCGCGCCGTTGCGGTCCTCGGCGGTGATCGGGTGCTTGCGGCCGTCGACCGCGAGCTCGGCGCCGTCGGCGACACCGGACTCGACGTAGGAGGTGACCTTGTCCCGGTGCTGGCCGGTGACCAGCGGGCCCATCTCGGAGTCGCCGTTGCAGCCCGGGCCGACCTTCAGGTTGGCGATCCGCTGCTTGATCTTGTCGACCAGCTCGTCGCCGATCGGGTCGACGGCGACCAGCACCGAGATGGCCATGCAGCGCTCGCCGGCCGCGCCGAAGCCGGCGTTGATGGCCGCGTCGGCGCTGAGGTCCAGGTCGGCGTCCGGCAGGACGAGCATGTGGTTCTTGGCGCCGCCGAGCGCCTGCACGCGCTTGCCGTAGCGGGTGCCGGTCTCGTAGACGTAGCGGGCGATCGGGGTGGAGCCGACGAAGCTGACCGACTTGATGTCGGGGTGCTCCAGCAGACGGTCGACGGAGACCTTGTCGCCGTGCACGACGTTGAACACGCCGTCCGGCAGCCCGGCCTCCTTCCACAGCTCGGCCAGGAAGTTGGCGGCGGACGGGTCCTTCTCGGACGGCTTCAGGACGACGGTGTTGCCGGCCGCGATCGCGATCGGGAAGAACCACATCGGCACCATCGCCGGGAAGTTGAACGGCGAGATGACGGCCACCGGGCCGAGCGGCTGGCGGATCGAGTAGACGTCGATGCCGGTGGACGCCTGCTCGGTGAAGCCGCCCTTGACGAGCTGCGGGATGCCGCAGGCGTACTCGACGACCTCCAGGCCGCGGGCGATCTCGCCGAGCGCGTCGGAGTGCACCTTGCCGTGCTCGGCGACGATGATCGCGGCCAGCTCGTCCCGGCGG
Organism: Kitasatospora sp. NPDC001603; assembly: GCF_040298365.1. NCBI lineage: Bacteria > Bacillati > Actinomycetota > Actinomycetes > Kitasatosporales > Streptomycetaceae > Kitasatospora > Kitasatospora sp. NPDC001603. The sequence continues at coordinate 100,005 of NZ_JBEPAA010000029.1, read as the reverse complement.
GCGTTGAGCAGCTCGCGGAAGTTGAAGAGCACCGTGGTGCGCTTGGCGATCGAGGCGTTGCGCCACTCGACGAACGCCGAGGCGGCGGCGGCCACCGCCTGGTCGACCTCGTCGATCCCGGCGAAGTCGACGTGACCCGAGACCTGGCCGGTGGCCGGGTCGAAGAGGTCACCGCGGCGGGGTGCGGCGCCGGCGGTGGCGACCGGCCGGCCACCGATCCAGTGAATGATGTGCTTGCTCATGGTCCGTCTGCCTCCGAAGTCCCGGGCGGCGTCCTGCCGCCGGTCCCTTGTGTGGCGCCGCCCGCGAGAGGGCCGGGCGACGGGATCACGGGGCTACCGCGCTCATCACCCAGTCTGCTGGCCGTCACCGCCCGCCTCAACGAACAGGCTGACGGGCATCCGGGATTCAGCCTTACAGGTCGTCGGCCGTATCGGCCGGACGAGCGAAGCTCAGGCCCCACCGGACCCCGTCGCCCCGTCCGCCTCCTCCCGGGCACCGGCCGACCGCGCGCCCGCCGCGTCCTCGACCGGTGCCGCCTCGCCGGTGTCCTCCACGAGCTCCCGGTCCTCCCGGTCTCCCAGGGCCTCGACGTCCTCCTCGACCTCCGGGTCCTCCAGCGCCTCGACATCCTCCAGGTACGGATCGTGCAACCCGTCCGCGGCTTCCTGGGTCTCCAGCAGGTCGAGGCGGAGGTCCTGCGACCACGCCAGCGCCCACCGCTTCAGCCCGGCCACCGCGCCGCCCGCCGCTCCCCGGGCCCGGAACCGTCCGTCGGCGGCGTCGGCCAGGGTCTCCAGCCGGTCGGCGAGGACGGCGGGCTGGAAGTCCGCGTCCAGCGCGGTGGCCAGTGCGAGCAGCTCCCCCTCCCGGTACCAGGCGGTCAGGGCGTGCACGTCGAGCAGGTCCCGGGGCAGGCCCCGGTCGGCGAGCAGCGCGGTGGCGAGTCCGGCCGCGTCCTCCAGGGCGACGACGGTCATCGTCAGCGGGGGCTCGCCGGCCGCCGGTGCGCCGAGGTCGAGGCGGACCGGGCGGTGGCCCAGTGGCTCCTTGCGCAGCTCCACCGTGTGCGACCGGCCGCCGAGCGTCAGCCGGACGGACAGCTGTTCCAGGCGCGGGGTGCCCGGGCGCTCGGCCACCCCGCCGCCCGCCGCCCGGTAGGCGGCGGCCAGCTCGGCGGCGGCCTGCGGCAGATCGGTGCCGCCGTCGGCCACCAGGGTCAGCCCGTCCTGGGCGCAGGCCGGCACTCCGTGGGCGCGCAGCGCGTGCCCACCGGCGAGCGCGAGCCCGAGCCGGTCGCAGACGGGCCGGGCCTGCTCGGCGAGCCGCAACTGCGCCCGGCCGGGGCGGAGGAAGGGGTCGACGGCGTCCGGGGCGGTGGTCATCCTCCCAGTCTGGCGCGGCCGCCCGGGCCGTGCGCCGGGCCGCGTCCGGTCGGCCGCCCCGGCTCCGGCGTCGCGGCGGCGTCACCAGTCGCTGAGCCGGGCGGCGGCCTCGTGCAGGGCGAGTTCCAGCACGACCGGGTCGTTGAGCCGTCCGGAGCCGTCCGGCGGGACGAGCCAGCGCACGCCGCGGCTCTGCCGTTCGGGGTGCGGTACGACGATCCAGGTGCCTTCGCCGGCGCAGCGGACGCCCGTCCCGACCCAGCGCGCGGCCGTGCCGACGGGGACGAGGAAGCCGACGCTCTCGCCCGCGGAGTCGCCGAGGACCGGCCCGCAGGAGCGGGAGTCGAGGATGTCGATGACGGGACGGCCGAGCCGGCCGGGTACCGAGAGGACGTCCCAGCGCCGGCCGGCCGGCAGCAGCATCAGGCCCAGCCCGCTGCGTTCCCACTGTTCCCGGAAGGCGTCCGGGTCCGGTGCCGCCTGGGCGAGCCAGTGCAGTCCGGTGCTCTCCATGGTCCTGTCCCCGTTTCTCAGCGCGCTGCTGATCGTGGCGCGGCGGGAAACCGAGACCCGCCGTCACCAACGAGAGGCGGACGGCGGGTCTCTCTTACACGGATAGCGCGATCACCTCGCCGAACGGATGGATCGGCTCGGATCAGCTCGGATCAGCTCGGCTGGGATCAGCTCGGCTCGGCTCGGCTCGGATCAGCGGATTCTCCGCTCCGATCACCGGATCAGCCGGTGATCGGCGCGGAAGGCCGTCGGGGCGGCCGCTCAGCTGTCGAAGCCCAGCCCCATCCGGTCGAGGGTGCGCAGCCAGAGGTTGCGGTGCCCACCGGTCCGGTCGGCGCGCTCCAGCGAGCGGGTGGTGAGCTCGATGCCGGCCCAGCGCACCGGCTCGGGCGGGAACGGCAGCGGCTTGGAGCGGACCATCTCCAGCGAGGTGCGCTCGGTGCGCTCCCCGGCCAGCAGGTCGAGCATCACCTCGGCGCCGAACCGGGTGGCGCCCACCCCCAGCCCGGTGTACCCGGCGGCGTAGGCGACCCGGCCGCGGTGGGCGGTGTCGAAGAACGCCGAGAAACGGCTGCAGGTGTCGATCGCCCCGCCCCAGGCGTGGGTGAAGCGCAGCCCCTCCAGCTGCGGGAAGCAGCGGAAGAAGTTGTGCGCCAGCGTGCGGAAGGTCTCCGGCCGCTGGTCGTACTCGTGCCGGACGTGTCCGCCGTAGTGGTAGACGGCGTCGTAGCCGCCCCAGAGGATGCGGTTGTCGGCGGAGAGCCGGAAGTAGTGGAACTTGTTGGCGCTGTCGCCGAGCCCCTGCCGCCCCTTCCAGCCGATCGCGGCGAGCTGCTCGGCGCTGAGCGGCTCGGTCATCAGCGCGTAGTCGTACACCGGGACGACGAACGGGCGGACCCGCTTGACCAGCGACGGGAAGACGTTGGTGCCGAGCGCGACCCGGCGGGCGAAGACCCGTCCGTACGGGGTGCGGACGGCCATGCCGCCGCCGTGCTCCCTGAGGTCCGTCGCCCGGGTGTGCTCGAAGATCCGCACGCCCTGGGAGAGGCAGGCGTCCTTGAGGCCCCAGGCGAGTTTGGCGGGGTGGACCATCGCCACGCCCTCCTTGTCCCAGAGCCCGCCGAGGAAGGTCGGCGAGTCGACCTCGGCCCGCAGCTCGTCGCGGTCGAGCACGGTGATGTCGAGTCCGTACTCGGCGACCGCCTCGGCGACCTCCTGCAGCTCGGCGAGCTGGTGGGGCTGGGTGGCGACGTCGATCTCGCCGGTGCGCTCCCACTCGGCGTCGATCCCGTAGCGCGCGATGGTCGCCTCGATGCCGTCCAGGTTGGCCGCGCCGAGGCGTTCGAGCTGGGCGAGTTCGGCGGGCCAGCGCTGCAGCCCGTTGCCGAAACCGTGGGTCAGGCTGGCCGCGCAGAATCCGCCGTTGCGCCCGGACGCGGCCCACCCCACCTCGTTGCCCTCGACCAGGACGACGTCCAGGGAGGGGTCGCGCTCCTTGGCGACGAGGGCGGTCCAGAGGCCGGAGTATCCGCCGCCGACGACCAGCAGGTCGCAGGTGGTGTCGCCGACGAGGGCGGGCAGCGCCGCCGGCCGGCCCGGGTCCTCCAGCCAGAAGGGGGTGGGCCTGGCGTCACTGAGCGCGCGGGCGGAGTCCATGCATTATCAGCCACTTTCTGCACATCGATGATGGTTGTCGGCCGCTCCCGACGCTACGTCGGGAGCGCCGGCGGTGCCGGTCAGGCGGTGACCTTCCGGCGGTTCCCGAGCCACTGACCGGCGACGGTCAGCACCACCGCGGCGATGAACATCGCGGTGCCGATGACGTTCACCTGCACCGGGATGCCGCGCTGCGAGGCGCCCCAGACGAACATCGGGAAGGTGACCGTGGTCGGGCCCGAGTTGAACTGGGTGATGATGAAGTCGTCGAAGGAGAGCGCGAAGCTGAGCAGCGCGCCGGCGGCGATGCCGGGGGCGACCAGCGGCAGGGTGACCCGCAGGAAGGTCTGGGTCGGGGTCGCGTAGAGGTCCTGGGCGGCCTGTTCGAGCCTCGGGTCCATGCTCATCACCCGCGCCTTGACCGCCGTCACCACGAAGCTCAGGCAGAACATGATGTGCGCGATGAGGATCGTGGTGAAGCCGAACGGGATCCGCATGTTGAGGAAGAGCGTGCCGAGCGAGGCGGCCATCACCACCTCCGGCATGGCCATCGGCAGGAAGATCATCGCGGTGGTGGCGGAGCGGCCGCGGAAGCGGTAGCGGGCCAGCGCGAAGGCGACCATGGTGCCGAGCACGGTGGCGCCGACGGTCGCGAGCACCGCGACCTCCAGGCTCAGCGACAGCGACTGGCACATGTCGGCCACACCGCAGGGATCGGTCCAGGCGTCGGTGGAGAACTCGGACCACTCGTAGTTGAACTTGCCGACCGGCTTGTTGAACGAGAAGGCCAGGACCACCAGGTTGGGCAGCACCAGGTAGGCCAGGGCCAGCAGGCCGGCCAGCACCACCAGGTGGGCCCGGATCCACTTGATCACTCGGGACATCAGACCAGTTCCTCCGTCCCGGCCTTGCGCATGTAGACCGTCACCATCCCCAGGATCAGGGCCATCAGGATGAAGCTCAGCGCTGCCGCGGTGGGGTAGTCGAGCACGTTGAGGAACTGCTTCTGGATGCCGTTGCCGACCATCTGCTCGCTCGGCGAGCCCAGCAGCTGGGCGTTGATGTAGTCGCCGGAGGCCGGGATGAAGGTGAGCAGCGTGCCCGCGACCACGCCGGGCAGCGAGATCGGGAAGGTCACCTTGCGGAAGGTCGTGAACGGGCGGGCGTACAGGTCCCCGGCCGCCTCGTGCAGGCGGGGGTCGATCCGCTCCAGCGAGGTGTAGAGCGGAAGGATCATGAACGGGAGGAAGTTGTAGGTCAGGCCGCACACCACCGCGAGCGGCGTGGCCAGCACCCGGTCGCCGGAGGTGAGGCCGACGGCGCTGGTGAGGTCCAGGACGTGCAGCGCGTTGAGCGCGCCGACCACCGGGCCGCCGTCCGAGAGGATCGTCTTCCAGGCCAGCGTGCGGATCAGGAAGCTGGTGAAGAACGGCGCGATCACCAGGATCAGGATGACGTTGCGCCAGCGCTTGCTCGCCTTGAAGGCGATCGTGTAGGCGAGCGGGTAGCCGATGGCCAGGCAGAACAGCGTGGCGGTGGCCGCGTAGCCGAACGAGCGGACGAAGTGCCAGCGGTACTCGACCAGGGCGTCCCAGTAGGTGGCGACGTGCCAGGTGACCTTGAAGCCGCTCTCCAGCGAGCCGGTCTGCAGCGAGGTGGAGGCCTGGTAGACCATCGGCACCGCGAAGAAGACGACCAGCCAGGCTATGCCCGGCAGCAGCAGCCAGTACGGGGTGAGCTTTCGCCTGGGCCGCGCGGCCGGTCCGGGCAGCGGGCCGCCGTCGGGGGGTACGGCCTGCGGCGGCGCCACGGCGGTGGTGGTGGTCATGCTGCCTCCTCCCCGGTGCCCGCGTCGATCGCCTGGGCGGCGTCCAGGGCGAAGGAGTGCGCCGGGTTCCAGTGCAGGACGACCGGCGCACCGGGGACGATCCGGGTGTCGCGCTCCATGTTCTGCTCGAAGACGGTCACCTCCTGGCCGCCGTCGGTGCGCACCAGGTACTGGGTGGAGACGCCGATGAAGCTGGAGTCGACCACGGTGCCGCCCAGCCGGTTGCGGCCGTCGGCGACCTCGGCGGAGGAGTGCTCGATGGTGATCTTCTCCGGCCGGACGCCGAGGTGGACCTTCCTCGCGTCCGCGGCGCACCGGGCCTTCGGCACGGAGAGCCGGGCGCCGGCGGCGCTGAGCAGGAGGTCGCCGCCCTGCTGCCCGGTCACGTCGGCGGGCAGCAGGTTGGACTGGCCGAGGAAGTTGGCCACGAAGGTGGTGGCGGGGTTCTCGTAGAGCTCGGCGGGGGCGCCGAGCTGCTCGACCCGGCCGCCGTTCATCACCGCGATGGTGTCGGCCATCGTCATGGCCTCCTCCTGGTCGTGGGTGACGTGGACGAAGGTGATGCCCACTTCGGTCTGGATCCGCTTGAGCTCCAGCTGCATCTGCCGGCGGAGCTTGAGGTCGAGGGCGCCGAGCGGTTCGTCCAGGAGGAGCACCTGGGGGTGGTTGATCAGGGCGCGGGCGACGGCGACGCGCTGCTGCTGGCCGCCGGAGAGCTGGTGCGGCTTGCGGCGGGCGTACTGGCCGAGCTCCACCAGCTCCAGCATGTCGTCGACCTGCTTCTTGACGTCCTTCTTGCCGCGCCGGCGCAGGCCGAAGGCGACGTTCTCGAAGATGTCGAGGTGCGGGAAGAGCGCGTAGCTCTGGAAGACGGTGTTCACCGGGCGCTTGTACGGGGGCAGGGCGGTGACGTCCTGGCCGCCGATCAGGACGGTGCCGCTGGTGGGCTCCTCCAGCCCGGCGATCATGCGCAGGGTGGTGGTCTTGCCGCAGCCGGAGGCGCCGAGCAGGGCGAAGAAGGAGCCCTGCGGGACGGTCAGGTCGAGCGGGTGGACGGCGGTGAAGGCGCCGTAGGTCTTGCCGATGCCGGTGAGGCGGACGTCGCCACCGGTGGCCGCGGAGCGCAGCTGCTCTGTCATGGGTGGTGTCTCTCTGGTTCTCTGCCGTCGGGGGGTCAGGCGCCGATGAGCTTGGAGAACTTCTCCTCGAAGGAGCTCTCCTCGGCCTCGGTCAGGCTGCGGAACACGTGCGCCTTCGCCGCCATCTCGGGGGTGGGGACGACCAGCGGGTTGGCCGCGGTGTCCGGGGCGATGGCCGCGAGCTCCTTCTCCATCCCGGTGACGGCGGAGACGTAGCCGATGCCCGCGGCCAGCTGCGCCGCGATCTTGGGCTGATAGTAGAAGTCGATCAACTTCTCGGCGTTGGCCTTGTGCCGGGCCTTGGCCGGGACGAGCATGTTGTCGGTCCCGTAGACGAAGCCCTGCTCCGGGACGACGAACTCGATGTCCGGGTTGTCGGCGCGGAGTTGGATCAGGTCGCCGCCCCAGGCGACGCAGGCCGCGATGTCCCCGGAGGAGAGCTCCTGGCCGTAGTCGTTGCCGGTGAAGCGGCGGATCTGCTTGCCGTCCACCGCCTTCTGCAGCCGGGCGATCGCCGCGTCGTAGTCGTCGGCGGTGAACTTCGCCGGGTCCTTGCCCATGTCCAGCAGGGTCATCCCGACGCTGTCGCGCATCTCGGAGAGGAAGGTGACCCGGCCCTTGAGGTCCTGGTCCTCCAGCAGCTGGGCGACGCTGGTGACCTCCTTGCCCCTGGTCGCCTTCCGGTTGTACGCGATCACGACCTGGATGCCGGCCCACGGGTAGGAGTAGAGCCGGCCCGGGTCCCAGTCGGGGGCGCGGAAGCGGGCGTCCACGTTGGTGATCGCGGTGGTGACGTTGGCCGGGGTGAGCTTCTGCGCCCAGCCGAGCCGGATCAGCCGGGCGGCCATCCAGTCGGTGAGCACCATCAGGTCGCGGCCGGTGTCCTGGCCGGCCGCGAGCTGTGGCTTGACCTTGCCGAAGAACTCGACGTTGTCGTTGATGTCCTCGGCGTACTTGACCCTGATCCCGGTGGCCGCGGTGAAGGCCTCCAGCGAGCCGTGCTTCTCCTGGTCGTTCTCGTCGGTGTCGATGTAGAGCGGCCAGTTGGAGAAGCTCACCTCCCGCTCGCCCTCCGACAGGTCGGGGGCGGCGTTCGCGGTGGAGTCCCCGGTGCCGGCGGTGCCCGCCGCCGGGATGCCGCAGGCGGCCAGCGTGCCCGCACCGGCGGTGAGGGCGGCGGCGCGCAGCAGGGTCCGCCTGCCGACGGCGGCCCGGCCACTGGTCAGACTGCGTTCCCAGGCCCTGCGGACCGGTTCGGGCAGACCGTCGGTGAGCTCGTTGAACACCATGGAACGGGCCTCCTGGGGGGAGAGGTCGGGTCGGGGCGGTGGGGGAACGCCCCTGGGAGGGGTTATCTGTCTCCGAAGACGGTGCGGTGCCAGTCCTTGCGGACCACCGCCGTGGTGTCGAACATGACGTGCTTGACCTGCGTGTACTCGTCCAGCGAGTACTGCGACATGTCCTTGCCGTAGCCGGAGGACTTGTAGCCGCCGTGCGGCATCTCGCTGATGATCGGGATGTGGTCGTTGACCCAGACGCAGCCCGCCGCGATCTCCCGGGTGGCACGCAGCGAACGGTGCACGTTGCTCGTCCACGCCGAGGCGGCCAGGCCGTACGGGGTGTCGTTGGCCAGCCGCAGCCCCTCGTCGTCGCCGTCGAAGGGCAGCACGACCAGGACCGGGCCGAAGATCTCGCCCTGGACGATCTCGCTGTCCTGCGCCGCGTCGGTGACGAGGGTCGGCAGGTAGTAGGCGCCCCGGGTGAGGTCGGTGCCGTCGTGGCCCTTATCGGGGGCGTGTCCGCCGGTGACGACGGTCGCGCCGTACCCGCGGGCCCGCTCGACGAAGCCGGCCACCCGGTCGCGGTGGGTGTGGGAGACCAGCGGGCCGAGGTCGGTCCGCGGGTCCAGCGGGTCGCCGAGCCGGATCGTGCGGTAGAGGTCGGCGACGCCCGCCACGAAGGCGTCGTAGAGCGGCCGCTGCACGTACGCGCGGGTGGCGGCGGTGCAGTCCTGGCCGCTGTTGATCAGCGAGGCGGCGACCGCCCCGTGCACGGCGGCGTCCAGGTCGGCGTCGTCGAAGACCACGAACGGGGCCTTGCCGCCCAGCTCCAGGTGGGTGCGCTTGACGGTCGCGGTGGCGAGTTCGGCGACCCGTCGGCCGACCGGGGTGGAGCCGGTGAAGGAGACCATCGCGACGTCCGGGTGCGCGACCAGGCGCTCGCCGGCGGTGCGCCCGGCGCCGGTGACCACGTTGACCACGCCGTCCGGGATGCCGGCCGCGGTGCAGGCCCGGGCGAACATCACCGAGGTCAGCGGGGTCAGCTCGGCCGGCTTGAGGACGATGGTGTTGCCCGCCGCGATCGCCGGGAGGATCTTCCAGGCGGCCATCTGGAGCGGGTAGTTCCACGGCGAGATCGAGCCGACCACGCCGATCGGCTCGCGCCGCACGTACGAGGTGTGGTCCCCCGAGTACTCGCCGGCCGCCTTGCCCTCCAGGTTGCGGGCGGCGCCCGCGAAGAAGGCGGCGTTGTCGATCGTGCCGGGGACGTCGAACTCGGTGGAGAGCTTGACCGGCTTGCCGGTCTGCGCGGACTCCACCCGGGCGAGGTCGGCGCCGGCCTCGGTGAGCACGGCGGCGAGCCTGGTCAGCGCCTCCGAGCGGGCGCCCGGGGTGGCGCCGGCCCACTCGGGCAGCGCGGCGCGGGCGGCGGCCACGGCGGCGTCGACCTGCTCGGTGGAGGCGAGGGAGATCTGCTCGACCACGCTGCCGTCCGCCGGGTTGACGACCTGGAAGGGCTCGCCGCTCCCCCGGCTCTGCCGGCCGGCGATGTACTGCGCGCCCGCGCCGAAGTCGGTCAGGTCCATCTGTTCCTCCAAGTGCCGGTGGTTCGACTGCCCGCAAGGCGAAAGACCGCCTGATCCGCCATGGTGCAGGTGCCGGCGGGCGGGGGACCGCACCGGCGTCGTACGACTGGTCGAGTCGCCGCGTCCTCGGTGCGGGGGGAAACCGGCCCGGTCGGTCACCGGGATGCGCGATCCTGACAGCAGGGCGTGACCCCGGCAAGGGATTCCGGTGTTGCTTTCCGGTCACGCGACGGATTCCCGCGGTTGTGTCGTCTTTCGCCACAGCCGACCCGCTGACCATGCCCGGTGCCGCCGGGGCGTGACAAGGGTCACCCCGGAAAGCTAGCCGCGCAGGGCCTTACAGGGTGCAAGGGTTTCGGCAGGGCGACAGTTCGTCGCCGCGAGCGATGATTTACCTGACACTCTGAACCCTGGAGGCCCGCGATGCTCCCCACCGTCGCCCGTGTGCTCGACCTGGAGGTGATGCGGCGCGGCCTCCCCCAGGTCGTCGCCGGCACCGACCACCTGGAGCGCCCGGTCCGCTGGGTCCACGTCAGCGAACTGCCCGACGTCGCCGGGGTGCTCCAGGGCGGCGAGCTGGTGCTGACCACCGGCATCGCGCTGCCCGAGGACCGCGAGGGCTTGGCCCGGTACGTGCGGGAGCTGGACGAGGTCGGCGTGGCCGGCCTGGTCATCGAGTTCGGCCGGCGCTACTTCGACTCGCTGCCCCGCGCCCTGGTGCACGCCGCCGAGCAGCGCGGTCTCCCGCTGATCGCGCTCCGCCGCGAGCTGCGCTTCGTCGCCGTCACCGAGGCCGTGCACGCCCTGGTGGTGAACGCCCAGCTGGAGCAGCTGCGCACCTCGGAGGCGGTCCACCAGGTCTTCAACGAGCTGGTGGTGGAGGGCGCCGAGCCGGCCGAGGTGGTCCGTCAGGTGGCCCGGATGGCGGGCGGGCCGGTGGTGCTGGAGAACCTCGCCCACCAGGTGCTGGCGCACGACACCGCCGGCCGGCCCGAGACCGAGCTGCTGGAGGACTGGGAACGCCGGTCGCGCGGGGTCCGCCCGCCCGGCCGCACCGGCCACGACCCGCGCAGCGGCTGGCTGGTCACCACGGTCGGCGCCCGCGGCCAGGACTGGGGCCGGCTCGTCCTGGTCGCCGACCCGGGGCCGCTGCCCGAGGGCACCGCGCACCCGCACACCATGCTGCTCGAGCGCGGCGCCTCCGCGCTCGCCCTCAACCGGCTGGTGGTGCGCGACCGCGAGAGCCTGGAGCGGCAGACCCACCGCACGCTGCTCTCCGGCATCCTCACCCATGCCCTGACCGTCTCCGAGGTGGCGCTGCGCGCCCAGGCCCTCGGCGTGCCGCTGGAGGGCCGCCGGCTGGTCGGGGTGGTCCTGCGGCAGCGGCGCGGACCGATCCCGGCCGCCCTGGAGGCCCAGGCCAGGCTGCGCGACTTCACCGAGCTGGCGGCCACCGCGATCCGGAGCTGCCGGCTCTCCGCCCTCGTCGGCGCGCTGGACGACGAGGGCGTCGGCGTGCTGATCGCCCTCGCCGCCCAGCAGGACGAGCACGCCGCGCTGGACGCCTTCGCCGCGGCGCTGCGCCGGCTGACGGCGGAGGCCGACCGGGAGGCCGCCCCCGCGCCGGCGCCGGTGGTCGCCGCGGGCTCCTCGGTCGGCTCGGTGCGCGACGCCCGGCGCACCCTGCTGGAGGCCACCCAGGTCGCCGACGCCGCACTGCACGACGCCCCCGGCGGCCGGGCGGCCGCGTACTACCGGCTGCCCGACGTCCGGCTCCGCGGCCTGCTGCACCTGCTGCGCGACGACGCCCGGCTGCAGACCTACGTCGAGCGCGAGCTGGGCCCGCTGCTCGCCTACGACGCCGAGCACAACGCCCAGTTGGTGCAGATGCTGCGGATCTACCTGGAGCAGGGCCGGAACAAGTCGGCGGCGGCCGACGCCGCGCACCTGTCCCGGCCGTCCTTCTACGACCGGCTGCACAAGGTCGAGCGGATCCTCGGCGTCGACCTCGACCAGGTGGAGTCCTGCCTCTCGCTGCACGTCGCGCTGCTCGGGCTGGACGCGGTGCGCCGCTGAGCCGCGGCCCCCCTCGGCCGGCCCCGTGCGGCTAGACCCCGGTGATGCGGCCCCAGACCTTGTGCAGGCCGGGACGCTCGGCCGAGGTGACGTCGCGCATGGTGTGCAGCCGGGCCCGCATCTCGTCGGTCGGGAACAGCAGCGGGTGCTCCGCCAGCTCGGCCTTCTCCCTGTCCCCGCTGTCCGCCAGCACCTCGCGGGCGGCCGGCACCGGGCAGATGTACTGCACGGCGGCGGCCAGCTCGGCGGCCACCTCGGGTCGGTAGTAGTGGTCGATGAGCAGCTCGGCGTTGGTCTTGTGGTCGGCCCGGTTGGGTATCAGCAGGCTCTCCGCCCAGAGCTCGCCGCCCTCCTCGGGCACCACGAAGGCGATGTCCGGGTTCTCGGCGGTGAGCTGGACGGCGTCACCGGAGTAGGCCTGGCAGGCCAGCGCGGCCCCCGAGGCCAGGTCGCTGGTGTAGTCGTTGCCCGTGAAGCGGCGGATGTGCCGGCCGTCGACCATCTTCTGGACCAGGTCCATCGCCCGGTGCGCGTCGTCCTCGGTGAAGGCCCCGATGTCGGCGCCGTACCCGAGCATCAGCAGGCCGAGCGCCTCGTCCAGCCCGGCGAACAGGGTGACCCGGCCCTTGAGGTCGGGGGCCCAGAGGTCGGCGGTCGACCTGATCTCGCGGCCCAGCTCCTTGCGGTTGTAGGCGATGCCGGTGATCCCGGACTGCCACGGCACGCTGCGCCGGCGCCCGGGGTCGAAGGCCGGGTTCGCCAGCTGCGGATCCAGCTGCGCGGTGACGTTGGGCAGGTTGGCGCGGTCCATCGCCTGCACCCAGCCGAGCGAGACGTACCGCCCGGCCATCCAGTCGCTGACCACCATGAGGTCCCGGCCGGGGTCGCTGCCCTGGGTGAGGACCGGGCCGATCTTCCCGAAGAACTCGTCGTTGTCGTTGATGTCCTCGGTGTAGGTGACCTTGATCCCGGTCCGCTCGGTGAAGGCGTCCAGGGTCGGCCGGTTGCCGTCGTCGTCGACGTCGATGTACTGCGTCCAGTTGGAGAACGCCAGCCGCTTCTCGCTCCCCGAGCGGTCGGGCGCGGAGCGGTGGTCCTCGGCCACGTAGGCGGACGGGATGCCGCAGCCGGTCAGGGCGCCGGCGCCGATCAGCCCGGCGGTGCCGAGCACGCCGCGGCGGGTGAGGGTGGTGCGGGACAAGGTGGGCCTCCGGGGCGTGGGACGGCCCCGGGCGCACGCGGGCACCCGGGGCCGTCCTGTCGGGTCTGGTACGTCGTCGGGCCACGAGCACGCCGGACTGTGTGCTGGTCGGACTGCCTACTGGTCGGACGGTCCGCCGGTCAGACGGTGTGCTCGTCGGTCAGCGACAGCACCTCGTCGAGCACGGCGAGACCGGCCTTGGCCTCCTCCTCCGTGACGGTGCACGGCGGGACGACGTGGAAGCGGTTCATGTTGACGAACGGCCAGAGCCCGCGCTTCTTGCAGGCGGCGGCCAGCTCGGCCATCGGCGCGTTGGCGGGGCCGGCCGCGTTGTACGGCACCAGCGGCTCGCGGGTGGCGCGGTCCTTGACCAGGTCCAGCGCCCAGAACACGCCGAGGCCGCGGACCTCGCCGATCGAGGGGTGCCGCTCGGCCAGCTCGCGCAGACCGGGGCCGATCACGTCCTCGCCGATCCGCGCGGCGTTCTCGACGATGCCCTCCTCCGCCATCGTGTTGATGGTGGCGACGGCCGAGGCGCAGGCCAGCGGGTGGCCCGAGTAGGTGAGCCCGCCGGGGAACGGCCGCTCGGCGAAGGTCGCGGCGATCTCCGCGCTGATCGCCACCCCGCCGAGCGGGACGTACCCGGAGTTGACGCCCTTGGCGAAGGTCAGCAGGTCCGGGGTGACGCCCCAGTGGTCGGCGGCGAACCAGGCGCCGGTGCGGCCGAAGCCGGCCATCACCTCGTCCAGGATGAGGACGATGCCGTAGCGGTCGCAGATCTCGCGCACCCCGGCCAGGTAGCCCGGCGGCGGGATCAGGATGCCGGCGGTGCCGACCACGGTCTCCAGGATGATCGCCGCGACCGTGCCCGGGCCCTCGAACGCGATCACCTGCTCCAGGTGCTCCAGCGCGCGCTCGCACTCCTGCGCCTCGTTCTCGGCGTGGAAGTTGGAGCGGTAGGCGTACGGGCCCCAGAAGTGCACGACACCGGAGACGCCGGTCTCGTTGGCCCAGCGGCGCGGGTCGCCGGTGAGGGCGATCGCGTTGGCGGTGGCGCCGTGGTACGAGCGGTAGGTCGCCATGACCTTCTGCCGCCCGGTGTGCAGCCGGGCCAGCCGGATGGCGTTCTCGTTGGCCTCGGCGCCGCCGTTGGTGAAGAAGATCTTGTCGAGGTCCCCGGGGGTGCGCTCGGCGATCAGCCGGGCGGCCTCGCTGCGCGACTCGACGGCGAAGCCGGGGGCGATGGTGCAGAGCTTCGCGGCCTGCTCCTGGATCGCGGCGACCACCTTCGGGTGCTGGTGCCCGATGTTGGTGTTCACCAGCTGCGAGGAGAAGTCGAGGTAGCGGTTGCCGTCGTAGTCCCAGAAGTACGAGCCCTCGGCGCCGGCCACCGCGAGGGGGTCGATCAGCGCCTGGGCGGACCACGAGTGGAAGACGTGCGCGCGGTCGGCGGCCTTGACGGCCTGGCCGGCAGCTGAGTCAGCGGTGGGGATGCTCATGCGGCAAGGCTAGGGAGTCACGGTGCCGAAGTGCAGGTTCATCCTGTCAGGCGGTCACCCGATCGGCCGACAGGATGACAAGGCGATGGGCCCGGGCCGTACCGACCCCGGGCCCATCGCCAGACCTGTGACCTGCTAGATCGCAGTCATGACGTGCTTCACCCGGGTGTAGTCCTCGAACCCGTAGGAGGAGAGGTCCTTGCCGTAGCCCGACTTCTTGAAGCCGCCGTGCGGCATCTCGGCGACCAGCGGGATGTGGGTGTTGATCCAGACGCAGCCGAAGTCCAGGCGGCGAGACATCCGCATGGCGCGGGCGTGGTCCTTGGTCCAGACAGAGGAGGCCAGCGCGTACTCGACGCCGTTGGCGTAGCCGACCGCCTGGTCCTCGTCGGAGAACTTCTGCACGGTGATGACCGGCCCGAAGACCTCGTTCTGGATGATCTCGTCGTCCTGGTTCAGCCCGGAGACGACGGTCGGGGCGTAGAAGTAGCCCTTGTCCCCGACCCGGTGGCCGCCGGCCTCGACCTTGGCGTGCGTCGGCAGGCGGTCGATGAAGCCGGTGACCTGCTTCAGCTGGTTGGCGTTGTTCAGCGGGCCGTACAGCACGTCCTCGTCGTCCACGCCACCGGTCTTGGTCTCGGCCGCGGCCTTGGCCAGCGCCTCGACGAAGGCGTCGTGGATCGACTCGTGCACCAGCACGCGGGTGGCGGCCGTACAGTCCTGGCCGGCGTTGAAGAAGCCGGCGACCGAGATGCCCTCGACGGCCTCGGCGATGTCCGCGTCCTCGAAGACCACGACCGGGGCCTTGCCGCCCAGCTCCAGGTGGACGCGCTTGACGTCCTTGGCCGCCGACTCGGCGACCGAGATGCCGGCGCGCACCGAGCCGGTGATGGAGGCCATCGCCGGGGTGGGGTGCTCGACCATGGCCTGGCCGGTCTCGCGGTCGCCGCAGATCACGTTGAAGACGCCGGCCGGCAGCTCCATGTCCTTGAGGATGCCGCCGATGATCTCGGCCAGCAGCACGGTGGAGGCCGGGGTGGTGTCCGACGGCTTCAGCACCACGGTGTTGCCCGCGGCGATGGCCGGGGCGAACTTCCAGACGGCCATCATCATCGGGTAGTTCCACGGCGCGACCTGGGCGCAGACGCCGACCGGCTCGCGGCGGACGATCGAGGTCATCCCGTCCATGTACTCGCCCGCGGCCTTGCCCTCCAGCAGGCGGGCGGCGCCGGCGAAGAAGCGGATCTGGTCCACCATCGGGCCGATCTCCTCGGAGAGGGTCAGCGCGCGGGGCTTGCCGGTGTTGCGGACCTCGGCGTCCACGATCTCGTCGGCACGGGACTCGACCGCGTCGGCGATCTTGAGGAGCAGCTTCTGGCGGGTGCTCGGGGTGGCGTCGCGCCAGACCGGGAAAGCGGCGTCGGCGGAGGCCATCGCGGCGTCGACATCGGCGGCGCCGGACAGCGGGGACGTCGCGTAGACCTCGCCGGTGGTGGGGTCCACGATGTCGAGCGTGCGGCCGTCCGCCGCATCGACGAACTCACCGTTGATGTAGTTGCGCAGCGTGCGAAGGTCGCTCACGGGTCTCTCCTCGGTCTGGGCCTGCGGCATTGCAGATTCCGGCGCCATGGTACGTCGGCGGATCCGCCGGGCGAAGGGCGCCGAGTGGCCGCGCCGGGCGCGGCGCGGTCCACTGTTCGGGGGAACGCGCGCTGCGCTGCGAAGCCGCGCGCGTACCGGACCAGGGTAGCCGTACGACAGCCGGTATCGACAGGACAACTTCGACACGGCAATGAAATCCGTACATGATTTCCAAGATCACGACGAAATCAGCAGCTCCCGCGCTTGCGAACAGAGGGCCGATCAGGCACAGTGGCGGCGTGGCCAACCGCGACCGGAACGCCAGCGTTCCCCTCGACGCCGCCTCCAAGGCGATCATCGAGCAGCTCCAGGAGGACGGGCGCCGCCCGTACGCCGCCATCGGCAAGGCCGTCGGCCTGTCCGAGGCAGCCGTACGGCAACGCGTCCAGAAGCTGCTCGACCAAGGCGTGATGCAGATCGTCGCCGTCACGGACCCGCTCACCGTCGGCTTCACCCGCCAGGCGATGGTCGGGATCCGGGTCGAGGGCGACATCGAGCCCGTCGCCGACGCGTTGGCCGCCCTCGACGAGGTCGACTACGTCGTCTGCACCGCAGGCTCGTTCGATCTCCTGGCCGAGCTGGTCTGCGAGGACGACGAGCACCTGCTCGAAATGATCAACAAGCGCATCCGCGCGCTTCCCGGCGTGCGGAGCACCGAGAGCTTCGTTTACCTGAAGCTCCGGAAACAGACCTACACCTGGGGCACCCGATGACAGCCGACCCGGCGCAGAAGGACCTTTCCAAGACCGCCTACGACCACCTGTGGATGCACTTCACCCGCATGTCGTCGTACGAGAACTCCCCCGTGCCGACGATCGCCAGGGGCGAGGGCACCTACATCTGGGACGACAAGGGCCGGAAGTACATCGACGGCCTCTCCGGCCTGTTCGTGGTGCAGGCCGGCCACGGCCGCGTCGAGCTCGCCGAGGCCGCTGCCAAGCAGGCCAAGGAGCTCGCCTTCTTCCCGGTGTGGAGCTACGCCCACCCGAAGGCCGTCGAGCTGGCCGAGCGCCTGGCCAACTACGCCCCGGGCGACCTGAACAAGGTGTTCTTCTCCACCGGTGGCGGCGAGGCCGTCGAGACCGCGTGGAAGCTGGCCAAGCAGTACTTCAAGCTGACCGGCAAGCCCACCAAGTACAAGGTCATCTCGCGTGCGGTCGCCTACCACGGCACCCCGCAGGGCGCCCTGTCGATCACCGGCCTGCCGGGCCTGAAGGCCCCGTTCGAGCCGCTGGTGCCGGGCACCCACAAGGCCCCGAACACCAACATCTACCGTGCCCCGGCCTTCCTCGAAGGCCCGGACGGCACCGTCGACCCCGAGGCCTACGGCCGCTGGTGCGCCGACGAGATCGAGGTGGCGATCCTCAACGAGGGCGCCGAGACCGTCGCCGCCGTCTTCGTCGAGCCGGTGCAGAACGCCGGTGGCTGCTTCCCGCCGCCGCCCGGGTACTTCCAGCGCCTGCGCGAGATCTGCGACCGCCACGACGTGCTGCTGGTCTCGGACGAGGTCATCTGCGCCTTCGGCCGCCTGGGCACCATGTTCGGCGCCGACAAGTTCGGCTACCAGCCCGACATGATCACCTGCGCCAAGGGCATGACCTCGGGCTACTCCCCGATCGGCGCCACGATCATCTCGGACCGCCTGGCCGAGCCGTTCTACAAGGGTGACAACACCTTCCTGCACGGCTACACCTTCGGTGGCCACCCGGTCTCCTCCGCGGTGGCGCTCGCCAACCTCGACATCTTCGAGCGCGAGGGCCTGAACCAGCACGTGCTGGACAACGAGGCGAACTTCCTCGGCACCCTGAACAAGCTGCGCGACCTGCCGATCGTCGGCGACGTCCGCGGCAACGGGTACTTCTACGGCATCGAGCTCGTGAAGGACAAGGTCACCAAGGAGTCGTTCAACGACGACGAGGTCGAGCGCGTGCTCTACGGCTTCCTGTCGAAGGCGCTCTTCGACAACGGCCTGTACTGCCGCGCCGACGACCGTGGCGACCCGGTCGTCCAGCTGGCCCCGCCGCTGATCTCCGACCAGTCGACCTTCGACGAGATCGAGCAGATCCTGCGGACCAGCCTCACCGACGCGTGGGCCAAGATCTGACGACCTGATCTTCCTTCCCCACCCTCCGCCGCAGGGCGGTCCCGCTCCCCGCGGGACCGCCCTGCGGCGTTTCCCGGACGATCTCTCGGACCAAACACGCCTGTTTCCGGGTGATTTGCCCCTGATGGGCCAGTGCGCCGCCACCGCGCCTGGCCCCGGTCGTTCTAATCTGACGACTGTCATATCCCTGCGGCCACCCAGGATGGAACCTCATGTCAGCGGCCCCGCCTGACAACGACGTGCTGTGGGCCCGGGGGATCGTCAAGTCCCATCACGGCACCCCCGCCCTGCGCGGCATCTCGCTCGGCGTCCGGGACGGCGAGGTGCTGGCGGTCACCGGCCCGCGCGGCTCCGGCAAGAGCACCCTGCTCGGCTGTCTCTCCGCCCTCATCCCGGTCGACGAGGGGGAGGTCTGGTTCAACAGCGCCCCCGTCCACACCCTCGGCCGGGCCGGCCGCGAACGGCTGCGCCGCGACCGCTTCGGCTTCGTCGGCTCCGAACCGCACCTGGTGCCCGAGCTGACCGCCCGGGAGAACGTCGCCCTGCCCCTGCTGCTGGCCGGCGCCGGCAACAAGGCCGCGTACACCGCCGCCACCGAGTGGCTGGAGCGGCTCGACATCGGCGACATCGCCCGGCTGCGGCCCGACCGGCTGATCCAGAGCCAGCGCCAGCGGATCGCCGTCGCCCGCGCGCTCGCCCCGCTGCCCCCGGTCGTCTTCGCCGATGACCCGACCGCGCCGCTGCACCGCGAGGCCGCCGACCAGATCCTGCGGATACTGACCAGCGCGGCCCGCTCGCACCAGCTCACCCTCGTCCTGGCCACCCACGACCCCGAGCTCGTCCGGTACGCGGACCGCGCCGTCGCGCTCGTCGACGGACGGCTGGCCGCCCCCGCCGCCCCCGTCCCGCGCGGCACCCCCGGACCGGCCGGAACCGCCGCCGCGCCGGGAGCCACCGGAGCGTCCGCCGTGTCGGCCACGCGCCGATGACGCCGCCCCGCCGCTGAAAGAGTCGACGTGTTCTATCTCCGTCTGGCCCGGGGCTACCGGGTGCCCGACCTCGGCCGCTGGCTGCTCACCGCACTGGCCGGCGCGGTCGTCGCCGCGTTCCTGCTGCGCGCCCTCGGCCGGGCGATGAGCGACCCGGCGGGCGGCGCCGACGCCGTCGCCCGGCTGCTCTGGTGCCTGCCCCCGCTCGCCGCGGTGGCCTGGTTCGCCGCCGTGGCCGCCCGCGCGGTACCGGCCCGGCGCCCCGAACGGATCACCGGCCTCACCGCGGCCGGCGCCGGCTCCGCCCGGATCCGGACCCTGATCGCCGGCGAGATCGCGCTCGCCTGCACCCTCGGCTCCGCGCTGACCCTGCTGCTCTTCCTGGTCCTGCGCAACGACATCGCCGGGCCCTCGCTCGCCCCCGAGGTCGGCATGGGCCTTCCGCTGCCGGCCGCCGCGCCCGTCACGCTGATCGCCCTGGTCCCGCTCACCGCGGGGATCGCGGCGGCCGCCGCGGTGCCGATCGCCGAGACCCTGCCCGGCAGGCGGCAGCCCGTACCGACCGGCTTCGGCCCCCTGCGGATCGCCCTGCCGGTCGGACTGGCCGTGATCGGCCTCGCCCTGGAACTCATCGCGCTGCGTCCCGGCGCCGCCGCCGACGGCCGCCCGATCCACCTGCCGGCCGGGCTCGGCTCCACCAGCACCGCCGCGCTGGGCGGCTGGGCGGCGAGCGCCGTCGGGCTCGCCCTGCTCACCGGCCCGCTGCTGTCCTGGACCGGAACGCTGCTCGCCGTCGGCCGGCCGACCCCGCTGCGGCTGCTCGCCGGACGGGGGCTGACCGCGCAGGCCCGCCGGCTCGGCCCGCCGCTGGCCGTGCTCACCCTGGCGGTCGCGGTGGTGCTCACCACCATCCGCTACTGGATCGGGGTGCCCGGCAGCGCCGACACCCTGCCCGCCGTCGAGGCCTGCCTGGTGCTGGGCTGCGCGGTGGCCGCCGTGGTGTCCCGACTGGCCGAGCTCCGCACCGCCCGCCGGGACGTCGCCGACGCCTTGCTGCGGATCGGCACCCCGCCCCGGTTGCTGTTCGGTGCGGTGGCCCTGCGGACCCTCGCGGTCGGCACCGTGCTGCTGGTCACCGGCGGGCTGACCGCCGCGCTGGCGGCCGCCGGTCTGCGCTGAACCGGCGCCCGCAGCGGGCCGGCGGGCCCGGCGGGGCCGGTCCGGTGTCTCAGCCCGCCGCGGCGAGCTGGCCGCAGGCGCCGTCGATCTCCTGGCCGCGGGTGTCACGGACGGTGGTGGGCACGCCGTGCGCCTGCAGCCGGCGGACGAACTCGCGCTCGTCCTCGGGCCGGGAGGCCGTCCACTTGGAACCCGGCGTCGGGTTCAGCGGGATCAGGTTGACGTGCACCCGGTGGTTCTTGATCAGCCGGCCGAGCAGGTCCGCCCGCCACGCCTGGTCGTTGATGTCCTTGATCAGCGCGTACTCGATGGAGATCCGGCGACCGGACTTCTCCGCGTAGTTCCACGCCGCGTCCAGCACCTCGGCGACCTTCCACCGGGTGTTGACCGGCACCAGCTCGTCACGCAGCTCGTCGTCCGGGGCGTGCAGCGACAGCGCGAGGCGGCAGGAGAGGCCCTCGTCCGCGAGGCGGTTCATCGCCGGCACCAGGCCCACGGTGGAGACGGTGATGCCGCGCTGGGAGAGGCCGAAGCCGTCCGGCGCCGGGTCGGTGAGCCGGCGGATCGAGGCCAGCACGCGGTTGTAGTTCGCCAGCGGCTCGCCCATGCCCATGAAGACCACGTTGGAGAGGCGGGCCTCACCGCCCGGGATCTCGCCCTCCTTGAGCGCGCGCATCCCGGCCGCGATCTGCTCGACGATCTCGGCGGTGGAGAGGTTGCGCGTCAGCCCGGCCTGGCCGGTCGCGCAGAACGGGCAGTTCATGCCGCAGCCCGCCTGCGAGCTGATGCACATGGTGACCCGGTCCGGGTAGCGCATCAGCACCGACTCGACGAGCGTGCCGTCGAACAGCTTCCAGAGCGTCTTGCGGGTGTTGTCGTCGTCGCACGACACGTGCCGGACCACCGACATCAGCTCGGGCAGCAGGCTCTCGGTGAGCTTCTCCCGGCTGGCGGCGGGGATGTCCGTCCAGCTCGCCGGGTCGTTCGACATCCGGCCGAAGTAGTGGTTCGAGAGCTGCTTGGCGCGGAACGGCTGCTCGCCCAGCTCGGCGACGGCCTCCTTGCGCTCGACGGGGCTCAGGTCGGCGAGGTGTCGCGGGGGCTTGGCGCCACGCGGCGCGACAAAGGTGAGTTCTCCGGGCTTAGGCATGGTTCATCCAGTGTCGCAGACGTTCGGACCTCGCCAGACGGTCGAGGGGCTCCGGACGCCAGGCGTCCGGAGCCCCTCGACGGCTCCCACCGTTCGGATCCGCCCGGCCGGCTCAGCTGCCGACGAAGGCCGCCAGCAGCAGCCAGACCACCGGCGCGGTCGGCAGGAGCGAGTCCAGCCGGTCCATGATGCCGCCGTGGCCGGGCAGCAGCGTGCCCATGTCCTTGATGCCGAGGTCACGCTTGATCATCGACTCGCCCAGGTCCCCCAGGGTCGCCACGACCGCCGCGCAGCCGCCCAGGACCAGGCCCTGCCACCAGCTGCCGCCGTCGATGATCAGCTCCATCAGCAGCGCGCCCGCCAGCATCGACAGGCCGATGCCGCCGGCCAGGCCCTCCCGGGTCTTGCCCGGGCTGATCGTCGGGGCGAGCTTGTTCTTGCCGAACTTGTAGCCCACCGCGTAGGCGCCGGTGTCGCTGCAGACGGTGACGATCAGGAACAGCACGATCCGCTGCGGGCCGTCGTCCGCCGCCAGCATCATCGCCACGAAGGTGGCCAGGAACGGCACGTAGAACGCGGTGAAGATGCCCGCCGTTATGTCCCTCAGGTAGTTCTCCGGCGGTTCGGCCATCCGCCAGACCATCACCGCCAGGCCGGTCAGCGCCAGCGAGGCCGCCGCCCACTGGACGCCGGCCCAGTACCCGGTGGCGATCATCGCGATGCCGCCCGCGACCAGCGGGACCAGCGGCGCCTTGATCTGCTTGCGCTCGGCCAGCCGGCTGGTCAGCTCCCAGATCCCGACCGACACGGCCGCCATCACCACGAACAGGAACAGCGCCTTCACCACGAACAGCGAGGCGATGATCACCGCGCCGAGGCCGACGCCCACGCCTATCGCGGCCTGGAGGTTGCGACCGCCGCGCTGCTTGCGGGGCTGCGGCTGCGGAGCGGGCTGGGCCACGGGTGTCTCCTGCCCTGGGTGGGACAACGGCACAGGGTGGGGCTGCCCGGCCGCCGGGTGGCTCTGCGGCGGCGCGGAGTACGCCGGGACGCCCGGGTACGGCGGGCCGCCGCGGCCGGGAGCCGGGGCGGTCTCGTCGGTGATCGCGCGCAGCACGACCGTCTCCGCCGCGCCCGGCACCGCCGTCCGGGGCTGTTCGTCCCGGAACAGCGGTCCGCTCAGCCGACCGGCCTCCCGGGTCGGCCCCTCGGCGGGGTCGGGCCCTGGGTCGGCCGGTACGGGGGGCATGACCTGAGTCTCCTCCGCGTCACCGCCCCAGTACACCGGAGGCTGCTGCGAGTGACCCGTTCGGTGGCCGGGGTCACCCGCAGCGCCCGGTGCGGCCGGCTGCGGCGCGTGCGCCGGCCGGTACGGGGGGTGCGGCTGGTACTGCTGGTGCTGCTGATCGGATGGGCCCCAGTAGCCAGGGGCGTCAGGGGCGTCGTTCATCAGACTTCGAGCAGCTCGGCTTCCTTGTGCTTCAGCAGCTCGTCGACGGCGGCCACGTACTTGGCCGTGGTGTCGTCGAGCTCCTTCTCGGCGCGACGGCCGTCGTCCTCGCCGATCTCGCCGTCCTTGACCAGCTTGTCGATGCCGTCCTTGGCCTTGCGGCGCACGGAACGGATCGAGACCTTCGCGTCCTCGCCCTTGCCGCGGGCGACCTTGATGTAGTCGCGGCGACGCTCCTCGGTGAGCTCGGGGAGCACCACCCGGATGATGGACCCGTCGTTGGACGGGTTGACGCCGAGGTCGGAGTCGCGGATCGCCTGCTCGATGGCCTTCAGCGCGGTCTTGTCGAACGGCGAGACGATCGCCATCCGCGGCTCCGGCACGGAGAACGAGGCCAGCTGGTTGATCGGCGTCACGGCGCCGTAGTACTCGGCCACGATCTTGGCGAACATCGCCGGGTGCGCACGGCCGGTCCGGATGGCGGCGAAGTCGTTCTTGGCGACCTCGACGGCCTTCTCCATCTTCTCCTCGGCCTCGAGGAGGGTCTCTTCGATCACTGTGTACTCCCTGTCCGGTTCATCTGCTGTTGTCCCGACCGGTGTCGGTGTCGAAGCCGGTCGCGGTGTGGCGGCCGCCGAACGCGGTGCCGGCGTAGCGACGCCGTCCCGTACGGCTGATTGCTGCTCAGGCCCGGACAGAATCCTGGCTGATGAGTGTGCCGATCTTCTCACTCTTCACCGCACGCGCGATATTGCCCTCCGCCAGCAGCTCGAAGACGAGCATCGGGAGGTTGTTGTCCTTGCACAGCGTGATCGCGGTGAGGTCGGCGACCTTGAGGTCGCGCGCGATGACCTCGGAGTACTCCAGCGCGTCGAACTTGACCGCGTCCGGGTTGGTCCGGGGGTCGGAGTCGTAGACGCCGTCCACGCCGTTCTTGCCCATCAGCAGCACGTCCGCGTGGATCTCCAGCGCACGCTGGACGGCCGTGGTGTCGGTGGAGAAGTAGGGCATGCCCATACCGGCGCCGAAGATCACCACACGGCCCTTCTCCAGGTGCCGGACGGCGCGCAGCGGCAGGTACGGCTCGGCGACCTGGCCCATGGTGATCGCGGTCTGGACCCGGGTCTCGATGCCCTCCTTGACCAGGAAGTCCTGCAGCGCCAGGCAGTTCATCACGGTGCCGAGCATGCCCATGTAGTCGGAGCGGGCCCGGTCCATGCCGCGCACCTGGAGTTCGGCGCCGCGGAAGAAGTTGCCACCACCGATGACCACCGCGACCTCGGTACCGGCGCGGACGACCGTGGCGATCTCACGGGCGATCGCGTGCACGACGTCCGGGTCGACGCCGAGCCCGCCGCCACCGGCGAAAGCCTCACCGGACAGCTTCAGCAGCACCCGGCGGGGCGAGCCGGCCTGGGGGTCCTGCGCGGTCTCCTGCGTCTCCTGCATGGACTTCTCCTTCTACACCTACTGGTTCACAGGCGCGGGTGTGCGGATCCCCGACCTGCGCGTACACGCGAGGAGGCCACTGCCGCGGGAACCGGTACGGTGTCCTGCACGGCAATGGCCTCCTCGTCGTTCATGGTGCCGACGCGGCCCGCCCATAGACGGATGACGCTGGGTGAGCCCGTTCGGCGCGTCCCTCCCGCCCTGGTCAGCGGGCGGGGGCGGTTCCCAGCCTAAACGTGCCGGGAGTCCGGTGGAACGTGGCTCAGGCGCCGACGCGGAAGCGGGCGAAGCGCTTGAGGGCGACGCCGTTCTCCTCGAGGACCTTGGCGACGGTCTTCTTGTTGTCCTTCGCGAAGGCCTGCTCCAGGACGGAGAACTCCTTCACGAAGCCGGTGACGCGACCCTCGACGATCTTCGGCAGGGCAGCCTCGGGCTTGCCCTCCTCGCGCGCGGTGGCCTCGGCGACGCGACGCTCGTTCTCGATGTCCTCGGCCGGGATGTCCTCGCGGGAGAGGTACTTCGGCGCGAAGGCGGCGATGTGCTGCGCGACGTCCTTGGCGACCTCGGCGTTCTCCTTGTCCAGCTCGACCAGGACGCCGACGGCCGGCGGGAGGTCGGGGCTGGTCTTGTGGAGGTAGACCGCGACGAAGCCGTCACCCGCGAACTGGGCGAAGCGACGGAAGACGATCTTCTCGCCCAGGGTGGCGTTGGCCTCGTCCACGAACTGCTGGACGGTCTTGCCGGGCTCGATCTCGGAAGCCAGCGCGGCGTCCAGGTCGGCCGGAGCGGACGCGGCGACGTGGGCGGCGATCGCGTCGGCGACCTGCACGAAGTTGTCACCCTTGGCGACGAAGTCGGTCTCGCAGTTGATCTCGACCAGAACGCCGGACTTCTTGTCCTCGGCGATCAGCGCGGCGACGGCGCCGTTGGAGGCGTCACGGCCCTCGCGCTTGGCGACGCCCTTCTGGCCCTTGATGCGCAGCAGCTCGACGGCCTTGTCGACGTTGCCCTCGGCCTCGTCCAGAGCCTTCTTGCAGTCCATCATGCCGGCGCCGGTGAGCTCACGGAGCTTCTTGACGTCCGCGGCGGTGAAGTTCGCCATGGTGTGAATCTCTTCTCGCGTCTCGCGTGTCTGCGTGGGGTTGTGCCGGGACCACTGGTTCGGTCCCGGCACGGGAGAGAGGGGCACTTACCGGTGTCGTACCGGCGAGTGCCCCTCACCCTTGGTACGTCAGGCCTGCTCGGCCGGAGCCTCGTCGGCGGCCGCGGCCTCGGCGGCGGGGGCCTCGACCTCGGCAGCAGCCTCGCCGGCGGGGGCCTCGGTGGCGGCGTCGGCGTCGGCGGCCGGAGCCTCCTCAGCCTTCTTCTCGCCCTCGATGAGGTCCTTCTCCCAGTCGGCCAGCGGCTGGTCGGCGCCCGGCTCGGCCTTCGCGTCGCCCTTGGCGACACCCGCGCGGGACTTGAGGCCCTCGGCGACGGCGTCGGCGATCACACGGGTCAGCAGGGTGACGGAGCGGATCGCGTCGTCGTTGCCCGGGATCTTGTAGTCGACCTCGTCGGGGTCACAGTTGGTGTCGAGGATCGCGACGACCGGGATGTTGAGCTTCCGGGCCTCGCCGACAGCGATGTGCTCCTTCTTGGTGTCCACGATCCAGACGGCGCTGGGAACGCGCTGCATGTCGCGGATACCGCCGAGGGTCTTCTCGAGCTTGGTGTGCTCGCGCTCCAGAACCAGGAGCTCCTTCTTGGTGAGGCCGGAGCCGGCCACGTCCGTGAAGTCGATCTCGCCGAGCTCCTTCATCCGCTGAAGGCGCTTGTAGACGGTCTGGAAGTTGGTCAGCATGCCGCCGAGCCAGCGCTGGTTCACGTAGGGCATGCCCACGCGGGTGGCCTGCTCGGCGATGGCCTCCTGGGCCTGCTTCTTCGTGCCGACGAAGAGGACGCTGCCGCCGTGGGCAACGGTCTCCTTGATGAACTCGAAGGCGCGGTCGATGTAGTTCAGCGACTGCAGGAGGTCGATGATGTAGATGCCGTTGCGCTCCGTGATGATGAAGCGCTTCATCTTCGGGTTCCAGCGGCGGGTCTGGTGACCGAAGTGGACGCCGCTCTCCAGCAGCTCCCGCATCGTGACGACGGCCATAGCCGTACTCCTAAGGTGTTGCGCCCGGCTCCGCGCAGTCGACGTGGTGGGTCGCGCGGTGGCGCTCCCCGCTCGGCGTCTGCGTACGGCCGGGTCAGGCTCGGTTTTGTCCGTGACAGTCAGGTGACAGCCACGCCTGACGCCCCGAACGTGCCGAGCCGCTTCGGCCCGAGTGGTCCGGAGACCCTTCGGGCTCGGCGGACCGAGCGGCACTCGCACCTGGCGGGGGCGGCGGCTGAGCCGCATCCGTCCACCGGTGGCGGGGCGTGCGAAGTCGACCCGGCGGACCGGGTCGCGTGTGAAGTGTACGGGAAGCGCCGAGCCGCGGGCGACTCCACAGGGACGGGAGGTCGGTGGGGAGACGGGCGGGGAAGCGGGAGGGAGGGCGGACGGGACCGTGCCGGGACGGCCGGTGGGGCGGTGGACGGGGGCAGGACGGCGGGGGCGGTGGGGCGGCCTGGCCCGGGCTGGGGTAGGGAGGCCGGGGGTGGGGGCGAGGGGGTGCGTGCAGGGGTGGGCGCGGGGGCGTGCTCGGAGGAGCTCGCGCCGGGGGTGCACTCGGGGCGCGTCACCCGTGGGAGGGATGGCGGCTGTCCACAGGGCCCGGTTGTCCACAGGAATCGGGGTGGGGCTGGTCGGGCTCGCGCACCCCGGAGAACCTCGGCGGCATGACAACCGCCCTGGAAGCCACCGCTCCGTTCGTTCCGCCCGTCTCCCCCGCCGCGCCGCCCGGTAGCACGTCGTCCACCACCGCGTCGTCCGGCGCCCTCAGCGGGGTCGGGGGCTTGTCGTCGCCCTCGCCACTCGGACCGGGGCCCGGACCCAACCGCCGGCTGCTGCTGCTCGCGCTTGTGACGGTGACGGCCCTGCTGCTGACCGTTCTGCCGGGGCCGGTGGGCCACGCCGCCGAGACGGCGGGGCACTGCTCGCGCGACTTTGTGGATGCCAGTGCCAGTGCCAGTTCCGGGGGCGGTGTCGGGGACAGTTCCGGGGGCGGTGCCGGGGGCGGCGCCGGTTCCGGGAGCGGCGCCGGTTCCGGGAGCGGACGGGCGTGGCCGGTGGGCGGTCCGGGTGGGCTGGTCAGGCGCTTCGAGGCACCGGCCACACCATGGGCCGCCGGACACCGGGGCGTCGATCTCGCCGCCACGGGTGGTGCGGACATCCGTTCGGCCGCCCCCGGGGTGGTCTCCTTCTCCGGCCTGGTGGCGGGCCGACCGGTGGTCACCGTCACCCACCCGGCCTCGGGATCTCCGCCGCTGCGGACCACCTATCTGCCGGTCACCGGGAGCCTCGCCACCGGCACCACCGTCACGGCCGGCGAAGTGATCGGGCAGCTCACCCCCGGTGCCGGTCACTGCGCCGGCCACGACTGCCTGCACTGGGGGCTGCTGCGCGGCGACCGGTACCTCGATCCCGTGGCCCTCTTCGGAGCCGGTGCGGCCCGACTGCTCCCGCTCGGACGGGGGCGCTGAGACCGGTACTCGGACGGGAGCGCCGGGACCGGCTCGGTCAGCTCCCGCCCAGGCCGTGCAGGGCGAGCGCGACCGCGGCGTCCGCGATCACTTCCTGACTCGGGGCCGGCCCACCGGTAGGACGCTGCTCGGCCTGCCGAACGGCGGCCTCCACGATTCCCTGGAGCAGCCCGGCAGCCAGCCGCGGCTGCTCGTGACCGAGGTCCTGGAGGGCCTGGACCACCAGGCCGACGAGCTTGCCGTGGGCCGCCCGGATCCGCTCGCGCGCCGCTTCGTCCAGCTCCAGCGCCGAGATCGCCGCCACCGCCCGGTGCCGAGGGTCCCCGGCCAGCGCGAGCTGACCTCGGACGTAGGCCTCGATCCGGGCCGCCGCGGTGTCGCAGCTCTCCATCCCGGCCTCGATCTCGGCCGCCCAGAGCGGGAAGTCGACCTCGCAGAGCAGCTCGACCACAGCGGCGCGGGAACGGAAGTACTCGTAGACCGAGGAGCGCGCCAGCCCGGTGCGCGCCGCGAGCGCGGGGAAGGTCAGGGCATCCATTCCCCCCTCGGTGAGCAGGCTGCGGGCAGCATCGAGGAGGGCTGCCCGCTGCAGCTGTCGGTGCTCGGCCAAAGTGGCCGCTCGGATCTTCGGCACTGTCCCACTGTACGGAGCCCTACACCCCGCCGATACGGCGCCGCGCATGACGGGGTGCGTGGAGGGGATCCAGCGGCGGGGCGGAAGCACCCCGCAGGCGGCCCGCAAGGGGTCGGAGCTGATGAACGATCGGGCGCCGGAGGGTCCGCTACCGGATGGCGGAGGGGCCGCTAACGGATGTCCGACAGCTTGGCTCGCAACTGCAGCACCGACTTGGTGTGGATCTGGCTGACCCGGCTCTCCGTCACCCCCAGCACCTGGCCGATCTCCGCGAGGGTGAGGCCCTCGTAGTAGTAGAGCGTGACGACGGTCTTCTCCCGCTCGGGCAGGGTGTTGATCGCCTGTGCCAGCAGTCTGCGCAGCTCCCGGTCCTCGGCCACCTCCACGGGGTTGTCCGCGCCGCGGTCCTCCAGGGTGTCGCCCAGGCTCGGCCGGTCCCCGCCCTCGCCCACCGGGTGGAGCAGTTCGTCCAGTGCCACCACGTTGGCGAGGGAGAGCTGGCTGAAGATGGTGTGCAGATCCTCGATCGCGATGCCCATCTCGGCCGCGACCTCGGGCTCGTGCGGTGTGCGGCGCAGCCGGGCCTCCAGGGTCGCGTACGTCCGTTCGACCGCCTTCGCCTTCTGCCGCACCGAACGCGGGATCCAGTCCAGGGCCCGGAGCTCGTCGATGATCGCGCCGCGGATCCGGCTGATCGCGTAGGTCTCGAACTTGATGGCCCGATCGATGTCGAACTTCTCGATCGCGTCGATCAGCCCGAAGACACCCGAGGAGACGAAGTCCGCCTGCTCGACGTTGGAGGGCAGACCGACCCCGACCCGGCCCGCCACGTATTTGACGAGCGGTGAGTAGTGCAGGATCAGCTGCTCCCGCAATCGCTGGTCGCCCGTCTCCTTGTAGGAGCGCCAGAGCGCTTCCAGCGCCGTGCGGTCGGAGCCGACGCCCGACTCCCGCCGTGGTGCCGGCGTCCCGACGGGAGCGGGCACCTCCGCGGGTGTGGACGTCTCCGCGGGTACGGGCGCGGCGTCCTGGCCCTGGGCCGGGCCGGGGACGGCGGCCACCTCGGGGGGGGTAGCCACCTCGGGGGCGGTAGCCACTTCGGACGTACCGGCCGCTTCGGAAGCGTCCGGCGGACCGGGCTCGTCCGGCCGACCGGCGTACGCGCCGGTGTGCGCCGGTCGGCCACCCTGCCGGGCAAGGGCCCCCATCGCACCCGTCGCCTTGGGCGGGAACTCGGTCACGGGGCGCCGCTCGGTCCGCGGCCCTCCCGAGGACCGGGCGCCACCGGTCACTCTGTGTCCGGGAATGTGTGTGGGCATGCGTTGGTCTGCGCCGTTCTGCCGAGTCATGTGCTGATAGGGAAGGCATGGCGAGCGTAGCGTGACCGACTCACTGCAATGTGCTACCGCCACTCGGTCGTCCCCCGATCCGGTGGCGTTCGTTTCGCCGGGGCCCGGCAGCGGGGGTGAATGCCTCGACCGGCGATTCACCGCCCCACCTCCCGCCGACGGCGGCGCACCCTGCCGCCTCCCGATTCGTCCTGATCCGCCCGATCGGTCACCGGCCACGCACCAGTCGCCAGTGGGCACCGTGCCGTTCCACGAAGCCGAGCGACCCCAACTCGTAGAGCCGGTGGAGCACTTCGTCCGGCGGGAGACCCGACTGCCGGGCCAGGCGCTCCACCGGCGCACCCTCCGCCGTCGCCGGCACCGCCTCCAGGACCCTCGCCACGACCGGCTCCAGGAGGTCCCTCGGCAGCACCGGCCCGCCGCGCTGGGGCGCGAGGTCGTCACCGATCGCGCCGATCAGCTCGGCGACCTCCGCCGCGTCGGTGACCAGCGTGGCGCCGCCACGAATCAGGGCGTGCACCCCGGCCGAGAGCTCCGACGTCACCGGACCGGCGACACCCATCGTGTGCCGGTTGAGGTCCCGGGCGCGTCTGGCCGTACTCAGCGCCCCGCTGCGCAACGCCGCCTCGACCACCACCGTCCCTCGGGTGAGGGCCGCGATCACGCGATTGCGCAGCACGAACCGGAACCGGTTCGGGTGCTCCCCCGGCGGAAGCTCGCTCAGCAGCAGTCCCTGGGAGGCGATCCGTCGGATCAACTGGGCGTTGCCCCTCGGGTAGGCCACATCGACCCCGCAGGCGAGGACTCCGATGCTCATCCCCCCGACGGCCAGCGCACCCCGGTGGGCGGCCGCGTCGATCCCGTACGCCGCGCCGGAGGCCACCACCCACCCGCGTTCGGCCAGTTGCGCCGACAGCTCCCCCGCGACGTGCGCTCCGTAGGCCGTGCAGGCCCGCGCACCGACGACCGCGACCGAGCGGAGTGCGAGCAGTCGCAGGGAACCCGTCCCGGACACCCAGAGCCCGAGCGGTCTGCCGGCTCCCAGGTCGTCGAGTTGGCTCGGCCATTCCGTGTCGCCCGGAATGATGAAGCGCCCACCGGCCGTACGCACTCGCTCCAGGTCCGTGACGGGGTCGACGTCGACCAGCCTGGCCCGGTAGGCGGCGAGCCGCTCCGCGTCCAGGCCCGGATGGTCGGGGACGGTGCCGTCCCGGATCGCCCGGACGACGTCAGCGGCGTCGAGCTGGGTGAGCCACCGGCCCAGGACTGCGTCGCCCGGTTCGCTGAGCCTGCTCAGCGCTGCCCTGGCGAGACGCTCGGGCTCGGCCTCCCGCCCGGCTTCGGAAGGGTGCTGAGGGTGGTTCATCGTCTGGTTCATGCTCAGGTCTCCTTGTCGCTCGGCCGCTGATCGGGTGTCGCGGCAGGTGGACCGGCACGGAGCAGCCGGTCGCCCTTCGGCCCGGCCGGCGGCAGCGGCTCGCCGCCGAGCCGGCCGAAGGAGCGCTCGGTCAACGGCAGCCCCTGCTCCACACCGGTGCGGAGCACCAGGGCCGTCCGTACGTCCCGCTGGTCCGGCCGCTCCCGCCCGGCGAGATCGGCGACCGTCCAGGCGACCCTGAGCACCCGGTCCAGGCCGCGGGCGGTCAGTAGACCGCGCTCCAGCTGTCGCGCGGCATCGTTCAGCGCGTTGGGGCCGAGCTGCCATCGGGTCCGCAGCTCATGGCCGGGCACTTCGGCATTGGTCCGCCACGGTGTGTGCGCCAGCCGGGCCGCCGCACGCTCCCGCGCGGCAAGCACCCGGGCCGCCACGGTCGCGGTGCTCTCCGCCGTGGTGTCCCGCTCCATCAGCTCGACCCTGGTCACCGGAGCGACCTGGACCTGGAGGTCCACCCGGTCGAGCAGCGGTCCGGACAGCCGCCCCTGGTACCGGCTGACCATCGCCGGAGTGCATTCGCACCCCTCGCCCCGCCGCGAGTACCGCCCGCAGGGACAGGGATTCGCGGCCAGGCAGAGCAGGAACCTGGCCGGCAGCCTGAGCGATCCCGCCGATCGGGCGATCACCACCTCCCCCGATTCGAGCGGCTGGCGCAGCGCGTCGAGCACCCTGACCGGGAACTCCGGTGCCTCGTCCAGGAACAGCACACCCCGGTGGGCCAGCGAGACCGCACCCGGTCGGGGCAGGCCGCTGCCGCCGCCGACGATGGCCGGCATGGTGGTGGAGTGGTGTGGTGCGCAGTACGGCGCGCAGTCGATCAGTGGCCGACCGGCCGGGAGCAGTCCGGCCACCGAGTGCACGGCGGTGACCTCCAGGGCCTCCTTCTGGGTGAGTGGCGGCAGCAGCGCCGGGAGCCGCTCCGCCAACATGGTCTTGCCCGCGCCCGGTGGACCTTTCAAGTACAGGTGGTGACCACCGGCGGCGGCGATCTCCAGGGCGCGTCGCGCCTCGTACTGGCCGGCGACGTCCGCCAGGTCCAGCCGGGCGGCCCGGTCGTCGGGCAGTCCGCGCACTCCTGCGGTGGGGAGCATCAGGCCGGCCATCAGGGGATCCGGGCGGCCGCTGATCGGGTCGGGCGGCTCCTCCGGCTCGGGTGCGCCGGTCAGGACGGCGACGAGCTGTCGCAGGCTGCGCACGCCGATGACGGTCACGCCCGGGACCAGGGAGGCCTCGGCGGCAGTCTGTTCGGCCACCACGACCCGCTGGTAGCCGGCATCGGCGGCGGCGAGCACGGACGGCAGGATGCCGCGTACCGGGCGCACCCGCCCGTCGAGCCCCAGCTCGCCGATGATCAGCAGTTCGGCGATGGAGGACGGATCCAACCGCTCGGCGGCGGCGAGGACGGCGCAGGCCACCGCGAGGTCGAAGCCGCTGCCACTCTTCGGTACCGAGGCGGGGCTGAGTCCGACGGTGAGCTTTCGCTGCGGCCAGACCTCGCCGCTGTTCACCAGGGCCGCGCGCACCCGGTCGCGGGCCTCGGAGAGGGCTTTGTCGGGCAGACCGACCAGGGTGAAGGCGGCGACTCCGGGCTCCAGATCGGCCTGGACCTCGACGATCACACCGTCGACGCCGACCAGCGCGACGGAACAGGTACGGGCGAAGGCCATCTCAGACCACCCCCCTCAGGTGGTCCACCGAGGCGGCACCCCGGGCCCGGTTGATGACGGCCACGAGGTCGATCCGGACGCCGCCGGGCGGCACGGGCGGCCACTGCGGGTCCGCCGGCGCGGGGCTGTAGCCGGGGCCGGCCAGCCTGGCGAAGTGGCCGGGCCAGCGCTCCGCCACCCAGCGCTCCGCCAATCGCTGGAGGCGGGCGGCCTTGGCCCGGTCGATGGCCTCGCTCGGCTGCTGGAATCCCCGCTCGGAGCGGGTCTTCACCTCACAGACGGCCAGGGTGTCGCCGTCGAGGGCGACGATGTCCAGCTCACCCTCGACGCAGCGCCAGTTGCGGTCCAGGATCCTGAGGCCGCTCTCGGCGAGCCGCCGGGCGGCGACCCGCTCCCCATAACGGCCCAGCCCGTTGTTCGTGCCGCGCTCCGGCAGGGCCTTCCCCGGACCGCCCCGCTCAGGACCGGCCTGCTCGGGAACGGCTCGCTCTGGACCGGCCTTCTCCGGGTCGGCCTGCTCCGTGCGCGGCGGAGCCGGCCCGTTTCCGAGCCCGGACAGCTCCGCCTGGTACTCCTCCGGCGCCCTCGCCGCCCTGCGCCGGGCCTGCCCACTCGGTCGGGCCTTGGGCGTCTCACTCTGCTTACGCGTGGTGCGCTTGGTGTCCTGCACGGTGACCACCTCCGACGCGGAGGTTTCCGTGCGACCCGGGACAGGGCCAGAGGGTTGCTATTTCCTGTGGATAACCCGGGCCTGTGGATAACTTCTGTCACTCGCAGGGGTGAGAATCCCGGGAAAGTCGAAATCCCCCTGGACACCGCGGGACCGAGAGGTCCAACGTCAGTTCCCGAACCCGGACTCGTCCGAGGGCAGCTCCAGATCGCTCTTCGCGAGCTCCTCGATGTTCACGTCCTTGAAGGTCAGCACCCGGACCTTACGGACGAACCGAGCCGGCCGGTACATGTCCCAGACCCACGCATCCGCCATCGACACCTCGAAGAAGACCTCGCCCTGGACCGAGTGCACCTGCAGCTCGTAGTCGTTGGTGAGGTAGAAGCGTCGCTCGGTTTCAATCACGTACTTGAACAGGCCGACGACGTCCCGGTACTCCCGGTAGAGCTTGAGCTCCATCTCGGTCTCGTACTTCTCGAGATCTTCGGCACTCATCCAGGCGTCCCCTCAACTTGTCACGTCCACCCATTGTGGACCACCGCACTCACCCTCAGAGCCTTACCGGCGTGACTGGCGGCCCCTCGGCCAGCAGTCGCCCCACGAATTCCGCCAGCCCGATCGGATAGATCGTTTCGGCGGTCTCCCCCAGCTCCTCGACCGTCCACCAGCGTGCCGCGAGCAGTTCGGCGTGCTCGTCCCTGCCCATCCTCGAATGATCGAGCACCGTCTCCACGGTCCGGGCCAGGTGGAACCACTGCTCCTGTTCGTAGCGCTGCTCCCGAAAGGAGTACGAAACCGTGTCGTACGCAACCACAGGCCCCAGGACCACGCCCCGCAGCCCCGTCTCCTCGGCGAGCTCGCGCACCGCGGCCTCGCGAATGCTCTCCCCCGGTTCCAGGCCTCCTCCGGGGGTGAACCACCAGGTGACGTCCGGCACCACCGGATCCGAGCCCCGGAAGAGAAGCAGGCGGTCCTGCCCGTCCAACAGCAGGATCCGTGAAGCCTTGCGGTGCTTGGCCGTCATCGCCGCCCTCCCCCCTCCCCTCGTTCGTCGGGCCGATCCCCTCGATCCTGCCACCCGGCGGGACCTGCCGGGGCGATGTTCGGCAGAGCGATCGGGCCACGGTCAACGGCGGTCGCGCCGCCGTCGGCGCCGGCTCGAACTGAGGCTGCGCCGCCGGCCGGGGCGGCGGCGCCCGTCGGAGCGGCGGCCGTGGCACCCGTCAAGCGGCGCGGCGGCGTCCCACCCGGCGGGCCGCACCGGCCGCCCCGCTCACCCCACAGGTCACGACGATCAGCGCCGCGCCTACAACGGTGGCGTAGAAGGCCGGCTCCAACGGTCCCGGCTCGCCGGCCCTCGGCCCACCGAGCGCGTCGAAGGCGGTGGTGCGGGCGAACAGACCCGTCCGGCCGAAGGGCAGGACGGTGGCCTCCACCCGGGCCTCCACCTCGGTGGCGGGGATCGTGCCGCCGTCGACCTCCAGGTGGAGGCGGGAGTCGAGCGACCCCTGCCGGTTGTCGCCCAGCAGGAAGAGCCGGCCAGGCGGCACGTCCACGCTGAACGCGCTCCCCTGCGGGCCCTGCGCCTCCAGGTACGGCTCTTCCACCGGCTTGCCGTTGACGGTCAGCCGTTGGTCGTCCCCGGTGGTCGCCACGGTGTCCCCGCCGACCGCGACCACGCGCTTGACCATGAGTTCACCGCCCCACGCCTGGTCGCGGAAGACCACGACGTCACCCCGGCCGACGTCCTTGCCGTCGATCTGCCGGGCGACGACGGTGTCCCCGACCTTGAGCGTCGGGGTCATCGAGCCGGTCGGAATGCCGTACGGCCGGTAGTCCAGCGCCATGACCACGAAGCCGCCGACCAGCAGGACCAGACCGAGCCCGATCAGCACGCCCTGCAGCACCGCGGCCGGCTTGGGCCGGGACCGTCCGGTCGCGGGCGGGCGGTCCGCCGTCGGTGTCGCGACACTGCTCATCGAAACCATCCACCCCTGCCTGACCCGGAACCGCTCATGGCACGCCGGGGCCACAGGCGGAAAACCCGGCGGGCCGTGGCACGTCCGAGCAGATTACTCGTCGGTACCACGGCCCGCGCAAGACCCGGGGGCGACCCGGTGGTGGTCAGGACCGCTTCGCGCGCTCCGACCGGCCCTTCAGCCGGCGCACCAGCGGAAGCAGGCCGACCGCGCCGACCGCGCCGGCCACGGGCGGAACGAACGGCACGGCCGCCGCCAGACCCTTCTGGTCGAAGGTGTCCGGCACCGGCAGCGTCGACCAGTGGTTGATCGGCCAGGCCACCACGAAGGCCCGTCCGATGACCTCGTCCACCGGAACGGTGCCGCCACCCGGCTGGTCCATGTGGAAGCGGGAGTCCAGCGAGTCCGCGCGGTGGTCACCCATCACCCAGATCCGGCCGTCCGGCACCTTCACCGGACCGAAGGGCTTCGTCCCACAGGGGGTGTTACCGGGGAACACATACGGCTCGTTGAGAGCGATCCCGTTGACCTTGACCGGCCCTTCGCCCTCGCACTCGACGGTGTCCCCACCGACCGCGATGACCCGCTTGATCAGGTCCTTCTCGTTCTCGGAGGGCATCAGGCCGACGAAGCTGAGCACGTCCTGCACCCCTCGCACGAAGGAGTTGTCGCTCTGCTTGGTGGGCTCGTCCGCCAGCCAGCCGCCCGGGTCGTGGAACACCACGACCTCGCCCCGCTCGGGCTCGGCTCCGAACCACGGGGTCAGCTTGTCCACCAGGACGCGGTCACCGACCTGAAGCGTGTTCTGCATCGACTCCGACGGAATGGAGAACGCCTGGACGAAGAAAGTCTTGATCACCAGCGCCAGGACCAGCGCGATGCCGATCAGAATCGGCAGTTCCTTCCAGAACGAGCGCTGCTTGTGCTCCTTGCCGCCGGCCTTCTCCTCCGACCCGTCGTCAGAGCTCACGTCGTCCCGGGCGTCGGAACCGTCGCCCGCACCACTGCCCTGCTCGTCCGCGGACTGAACCGCCGCGTCCTCCGCGGAACTCGAAGACACTGCGGACTCCGTCGACCGTTCCGCCCGATGACCGGAGCCCTCGGGCTCTCCGGCGCCTGAGCGGGCGCCGATCACCAAATCCCCCACAACGTCTCCTCCCAGCTGTGCGGACGCCTGCGCGTCCGCGCTCACAGTGCCGCACAGCGGGCACTACCTCCACCATCGACCGTGCCCCGGCCCCAGGGCCGCCCTCTTGAGGGACACCTGACACCGGCACAGCCTCCGGACGCGGCCGTTGTCGCGCACCGGCCGCACCAGCACTTCTCTATCACTCCCAGGCATCCGGCTCGCGCTCCCACGCACGCCGGCCGGCCCTCCACCGGTCAGCCGGGCCTAATCCCGAGGCCGCCCAGGCCTTCGGCCGATGAGCGGAAGGATGCCCAACACACCCATAACGAGCGGAGGTTCCTTCGGAAGCGGCCCAACATCCATCGCTTCCGGCCCAGTTCCACGGACGTCCGCGGACCGGGCCAGTGAGGAGAGTGAACCCGGCGCATCAAGTTGATGGACCCGGCCGACCGGCCAGGCCACCACGAACGCCTGACCGACCACACCACTCAGTGGGATGGTGCCCTGCCCCGGATTACCCATGTGAAAACGGGAATCGGCCGACACGTCCCGATGATCGCCCATCACCCAGAGCCGCCCCTGCGGCACCTTCACCTTGAACGGCTGGCGGGACGGCGGGTTGCCCGGCGACAGGTACGGCTCGTCCACCGCCGTGCCGTTGACGCTGAGGCGGCCCTGCTCGTCGCAGCACTCCACGGTGTCCCCGCCGACACCGATCACCCGCTTGATCAGGTCCTGCTCGCTGTCGGACGGCAGCAGCCCGACGAAAGTGAGGACCTGCTTCGCCCCGCGAAGCACCGGCCCGTCCGTGGACGGCTTGTGGTCGGCCTCCAGCCAACCACCCGGATCCTTGAACACCACGACGTCGCCGCGCCCCGGCTCGGCACCGAACCAGGGGGTGAGCTTGTCCACCAGCACCCGGTCGCCGATCTGGATGGTCTGCTCCATCGAACCGGAGGGGATGACGAACACCTGCACCATGAAGGTCTTCATCACCAGTGCCACCAGCAGTGCCACCAGGACGATCAGCGGGATCTCGTGGAGGAGCGAGCGCTTGCGGCGGCGGGCGGCCCGGCGGGCGGTGCGCCGACGGTCGGCCCGCCCGCGGATGGGCGTCGCTACCTCCGGGCCGGACGTCCCCGGTCCGCGTGCTCCCGACGGATCGCCCGGTACCGGGTCGGACGGTCGGTCCGCCAGGCGGCCCCTACCTCTGGTCCCCATGGCCACCGGTCCCCCCTACCGCGGCGAACGCCGCCGACCGGTCCAGGCCGGTCCAGTGGCCGACCGGGTAGACCACCCACTCCGCCCGTCCGATCACCTTGCCCTCGGGCACGAACCCGCCACCGGGCTCACCCAGGTGGTCCCGCGAGTCACGGGAGGCATCGCGGTGGTCCCCCATGACCCACAGCTTTCCGGCCGGCACGACCACATCGAAGGCCACCTTCGACGGCTCGTCCCCCGGTGCGAGGTAGGAGGACTCGTCGACCGGTACGCCGTTGACGGTGATCCGCGCGCCCGGCCCGGTACTGGTCACCCGGTCCCCGCCGACGCCGATGACGCGCTTGACGTAGACCGAGTCGTCGGCCGGCGCCAGTCCGAGGTCCCGGACGAGCGAGCGCAGTGCGTTCCCGAACCCCGTCGGCTCGGCCGACCCACGCAGGAAGGAGCCCCTCCCGTCGAAGACCACGACATCACCGCGCTGCGGATGCCCTCCGAAGGAGTAGGCCAGTTGGTTCGCGATCAGGCGGTCACCCGGACGCAGGCTGTTCTCCATCGACCCGGACGGCACCGCGAACGGCCGCGCCACGAAGGCGTTCACCAGGAGCAGGGACAGCAGGCAGATACCCACCAGCAGAAGGAGGTCACGCGAGCGCGAACGGGGCACCACCCCGGGCTCGTCCACCGAAACGTCGGCCGAAGCGTCCGCCGAGTCCTCCACCGAGCCGTCGGCCGAGGTCCGCGCGGATTCCGGGACCGCCTCCCGGGGCGCCTCGGCCTCGGGGTCGCGCCGGGTGCCCGGCTCGACCACCGGCTCCACCATCGGCGCCGTGGCGGGCACCGGCACCGCGGCGGGCGCGGTCGTGGAAACGGCCGCGGACCGCGACGGCGAGTCCGCACCGGTGGGTGCGGGACAGCCGTCGCGGTCCGCGGATGGTTCGTGCGTGCTCATCGGGGGGTGAGCTTACCGTGCGGCAGCCGCGCCCCCTAGAGCGCTCCGATCCCCCGGGAGTACCGGGGGACGGTGGATCAGCGGTCGCGCTTCTCCTTGATCTTCGCGGCCTTGCCGCGGAGGTCACGCAGGTAGTACAGCTTGGCGCGGCGAACCGCACCGCGGGTCACGACCTCGATCTTCTCGACGACCGGGGTGTGCACCGGGAAGGTGCGCTCCACGCCGACGTTGAAGCTGACCTTGCGAACGGTGAAGGTCTCGCCGACACCGGCGCCGTGGCGGCGGATGACGACGCCCTGGAAGACCTGGACACGAGAGCGGTTGCCCTCGATGACCCGGACGTGGACCTTCAGGGTGTCACCGGCGCGGAAGGCCGGAATGTCGCTACGCAGCGAGGCCGCGTCGACAGCAGCGAGCTTGTTGCTCATGTTGCTCTCCATCGCAGGCGCCACGGGCCGCCCACGGAAGTTCGTCACAATGGGGTTCGCTGCGGGCCGCATCGGTTGGCGATGTTCCCCCCGTGGCGAGGGCACCGGACCACGTGACTCCTACGTGAGGAGACCAGCGACAGACAGCAGCGACCTATTCTTCCACACCATCGACCACAGACCGAAATCGACCGAGCTGCTCGTCCCAGGCCAGGCCGAGGATGCTCAGCGCCTCACGGTCCTTCTTGTCGAAGCCGCCGTACTGCCAGCGCTCGACCAGATCGGGGCGGTTCGCCAGGGTCCGGGCGAAGGCCTGCTCGCGCCGCCAGCGGGCGATCCGGCCGTGGTTGCCGCTGAGCAGGACGTCCGGCACGGTCCGGCCGCGCCACTCGGCGGGCTTGGTGTAGACCGGGCCCTCCAGCAGGTCGGCCATGGCGCCGGGCGCGAAGGAGTCGTCCCGGTGGGACTCGGCGTTGCCGAGCACCCCGGGCAGCAGCCGGGCGATCGCCTCGACCATCACCAGCACGGCGACCTCGCCGCCGGCCAGGACGTAGTCGCCGATCGACACCTCGACCACCGGCATCCGGGTGGCCGCCTCCTCGATCACCCGCCGGTCGATGCCCTCGTACCGGGCCGGAGTGAAGGTGAGCCACGGGCGTCCGGCGAGCTCCTGGGCCAGCTCCTGGGTGAAGGGGCGCCCGCTCGGGGTGGGCACCACCAGCGTGGGCACCTCCCCGTCGGGGCCCGCGCTCAGCACGCCGTCCAGCGCCTCGCCCCACGGCTCGGGCTTCATCACCATGCCCGGTCCGCCGCCGTACGGGCTGTCGTCCACCGTGCGGTGGATGTCGTGCGTCCAGCCGCGCAGGTCGTGGACGTGCACATCCAGCTGACCGCGGGCGCGGGCCTTGCCGACCAGGGAGATGTTCAGCGGCTCCAGGTACTCGGGGAAGATCGTGACGACGTCGATCCGCATCCCGTCCTGGACGCCCCGCACCGCGGGCGGCTCCTGCGGCGACAGTTCCTCGGCGGTCACTCCGACTCCTCCGGATCCACCGACTCGTCGGACCCGTCCGACCTGTCTGACCCCTCCGACCCGTCCGACGCATCCGCGTCGTCCGACTCGCCCCGCACGACCTCGGCCTGCTCCGGGTCGATCAGGCCGCCCGGCGGGTCGATGACGACACGCTGGTTCTCCAGGTCGATGGTCGGCACGATGCGGGTGACGAAGGGCACCAGCACCTCTGTCCCGTCGGGCTTCTCCACCGTGAGCAGGTCCTGGTACGGGAGGTGGACGACCTCGGTGAGCTCACCGACCGGGGTGCCGTCGAGCAGGACGACGTCCAGACCGATCAGCTGGTGGTCGTAGTACTCCTCCGGGTCCTCGGGGCTCTCCTCCGGGTCGACCTCGGCGATCAGGACGGTGCCGCGCAGGGCCTCTGCGTCGTTGCGGTCCTTGACGCCGGCGAAGCGCAGCAGCAGCCGGCCGCTGTGCACCTTGCCGGACTCGACGGTCAGCGGTCCGGCCGACGCGGGGTCGGTGAGGAGGACGGCACCGGGACCGAGCCGGAGTTCCGGCTCATCGGTGCGGACCTCGACGCTGACATCCCCCTTGATGCCGTGGGCGCGGCCGATCTTACCGACGACGAGCTGCACGGTGATCGTTCTCCTGGGTGCTGGGTGCCGGGTGCTGGCGCTGGGCACTGGGTGTGGGTGCTGGTACGGGGTACCAACGGTGTGGTCGCCGCGACGGGTCCCGGCGCTGGAGCACGGGGCCCGCGGAGGCGGGGGCACGGCGGGAAGGCGGTCGGGAACAGAGAAAGGCCGGCCGGGACGACATGCGTCCCGACCGGCCTCAAGCCTGACGGCTGAACGAGCAGCAGCGTCAGCGAATGCTGTCCACGTCGACGAGGTCGACACGGACGTTGCGACCGCCGAGGGCGCCGACGACGGTGCGCAGTGCACGCGCCGTGCGGCCGCCCCGGCCGATCACCTTGCCGAGGTCATCGGGGTGCACACGCACCTCGATGGTGTTCCCCCGACGCAGGTTGCGCGAACGCACCTGCACCTCGTCGGGGTGCTCGACGATGCCCTTCACCAGGTGGTCGAGGGCGTCCTCGATCACGATCAGGCCTCGACGGCGGCGTCGGCGTCAGCCTCGGCCTTGTCCGACTTCTTGGCCTTCGGGGTGATGGCAACACCGGTGGTGGCGTCCTCGAAGCCGGCGACGGCCTTCGCGAACAGGTGCGAGAAGTCCTCGACCTTGGGCTCGGCAACCAGCAGCGGAGCCGGGGCCGGCAGGCCCTTGAACTTCTGCCAGTCGCCGGTCAGCTTGAGGATGGCGAGAACCGGCTCGGTCGGCTGGGCGCCGACGGACAGCCAGTACTGGGCGCGCTCGCCGTCGACCTCGATCTTCGAGGGGTTGTAGGTCGGCTGGTAGATGCCGATCTCCTCGATCGCGCGGCCGTCACGCTTGGTGCGCGAGTCGGCGACGACGATGCGGTAGTGCGGGGAGCGAATCTTGCCGAGACGCTTGAGCTTGATCTTGACTGCCACGGGAGTGGATTCTCCTGGTGTTGACGTGGGTGAGCGGCCGCACCGTCGCGTGGGGTTGCGAGGCTGGCCGTTCAAGGGACACGCCAGCCGTAGGAGAGAGGGGTCCTGCTCGGCTGCCGAGTACTCAGCTGTCCATTCTGCCATACCGGCGCGAACCGCCTCGCCGCCGCCCGCTCGGCCCGACAGCCACCGACCACGGCCCGAAGCCGCCCGGTCAACGCTCGGTCAACGCCCGGTCACGCCCAGAAGCGCTCGTCCGGCACTGGCCCGGCATCCGGCCGCACTCGCCCGGCAACCGACCGGCACAGGCACTCCCCGGAGCCGCCCGACCGACACCCGGCCACGGCTCACCACCGCCCCTCGCCGGCCCACCACTCGGACCGCCACACCACCGGCCGGCGCGGTCCACCCGTGGCCGGCCGCCGAAACAGGTCGACCGGGAGCCCCCGCTCCCGGTCAGCCCAACACATCACAACCGCCGGTCAGGGCCGCCGATCGGTCGTCCCGATCAGCCCTGCCGGCCGAGGCCGTCGATCGCTCCGGCCGGACGCACTGCCCGCACAGTCGCCGGCCGGCTCCCCACGCTACGCGATCTTGAACGGCTGCTGGCAGGCACCGCAGACGATGGACGCCTGCGCGAGGACCGACGGCACGACGCGGACGTTGCGCCCGCACCCGCAGACCGCCTTGACCCGGACGCCGCCCCCGGAGGAGCCGTGCCGGGCCGCCGGGCCGCGGAAGGCGCGCGAGACGCCGTCCCCGGCCACCGCCTCCTGGTGGGCGCCGAGGGCCCGGTCCAGCCGCTCGATGGTCTCGGCGTACCGCTCCTGCGTCTCCTTGAGCATGGTCACCTGGGAGAAGCCGCTGCTCGCATGCGGCTCGACCGGGTGCGCCAGGCCCAGCTCGGAAGCCAGGAGCAGGAAGCGCCGGTTGTGGTAGCGGCCGGCCCGCGAGGTGTCCCGGATGTCCCGGGCCGCGGCCAGACCGTGGGCAGCCTCGTGGAGGAGCCGCTCGAAACCGAGCCGCGTGCCACAGGCCGAGGAGGACTCGCCGATCAACGCCTCGGGCGAGGCGAGGTCGGGGAGGTCCTGATGGAAGGCCTGGATGTCACTCCAGGCGGCGGCCAGTTCGGCCGCGAGAACGAGGGGCTGTGTCGTGCTCACGCTAGACCAACGACGGAGTGCGAGCCGATGTTCCGCGTGTTCCCGATCTCCTGGAATTCCCAGGAAACTCTCAGGAATGTACGAGCGCGCGCGAAATGCGCGTTCCGGATCTGACGCAAGACCAACCCCCTGCCGGTTTGGGCCCGTCGTAGCTCGGCGGACCTCGTCATTTCCGTCCGGGGGGCGGGCTGTCGCACCCAGGACGTACGGCCCGTGGTCCTGTCGAGTTGACAGGGCCACGGGCCGTACACCGTACCGCTATTCCGTTAATACCGGCAGT
Source organism: Kitasatospora sp. NPDC001603 (assembly GCF_040298365.1). Taxonomy (NCBI): domain Bacteria; kingdom Bacillati; phylum Actinomycetota; class Actinomycetes; order Kitasatosporales; family Streptomycetaceae; genus Kitasatospora; species Kitasatospora sp. NPDC001603. The sequence goes on along the minus strand of NZ_JBEPAA010000029.1, from coordinate 56,811 downwards.
TGACCGGCCAGTAGGGATGTCGACTGGTGAGACGGCCACCGAACGGTTACCGCCGGAATTCCCGACGGCGGTTGTCGACCGGATGTCCGACGGATGTCTCACGGTTGTCGGGCAGCTGCCGGATCATTGCCGTCAGCTGCCAGAAATCGCCAGTACCTGTCGGTTTCCAACATCGACGACCAACGTCAGCCATCGCCTCGCCCGGGGCGTCCCCAGAGCGCACCAGGCCCGTCCGGCGGGCCGCGGGTCAACCGGCCCGAGATCCGCCGGTCCGCCCACGTCCGAGCGGCCCCAGCGGCCCCAGCCCCACCAGCGGCCCGAGCGGCCCGAGCACCACCAGCGGCCCCAGCAGCACGAACGGCCCAACCGGCCCAACCGGCCCGAACGGACCCGAACACCGCCGCAGACGCGGATCCGCTGGCGCACCGCTGTCGGTGCGCCAGCGGATCCGCGCGCTGTTCAGTGGGCGGCGCGGGCCGGTCGGTGGACGTGGCCGGTCAGCGGCCGATCAGTAGGCGCGGGCCACGATCGCGATGTTGCCGTCCTGGTCGTCCGTCTGCGGCACCGAGCCGTCGGCGGCCACGATGCAGCGCACCGAGACGCCCTGCTCGGCCAGCTTGGCCTCGCCCTCCGGGCCCAGCTCGGCCCAGGAGATCCGGCCCCAGCCGGTGGCGGCGGCCTCGACGGCCTCGTCCAGGTTGGTCACGTCGACCGTGCGGGACTCGCGGCGCTCGCGGGACTGGCGCAGCAGCAGCGCCTGGTCCTCCTCCAGGACACCCGGGAGCAGCTCGGCCAGCGCGTCGATCGAGACCGGCTCCTTGCCGCCGGGGATGCGGCGGGCCAGCATCGCGGTGCCGTTCTCCAGGTCGCGCGGGCCGACCTCGATGCGCAGCGGCACGCCCTTGAGCTCCCAGTCCACGGCGCGGCGGCCGAACGGGGTGTCGGTGCGGTCGTCGACGACCACGCGGATGCCGACGGCCTCCAGCCGGGCGCCGATCTCGCGCACCTTGGCGATGACCGCGTCGTCGCCCTTGATGGCGAGGACGACGGCCTGGACGGCGGCCAGGCGCGGGGGCACCCGCAGGCCGTTGTCGTCGCCGTGGGACATGATCAGGCCGCCGACCATGCGGGTCGAGACGCCCCAGGAGGTCTGCCAGACGTACTCGCGCTCGGCGCCCTGGAGCTGGTAGGTGGTGTTGAACGCCTTGGCGAAGTTCTGGCCCAGCTCGTGGCTGGTGCCCATCTGCAGCGCCTTGCCGTCGCCCATCATGCCTTCGAGGGTGAGGGTGTTGATCGCGCCGGCGAACCGCTCCTTGGCGGTCTTGCGGCCGAGCACGACGTCGATGCCGAGCACGTTGGTCATGAAGTCGCCGTAGACCTGGGTGTGGATCATCGAGGCGTACTCACGGGCGTCCTCGTACGTGGCGTGGGCGGTGTGGCCCTCCTGCCAGAGGAACTCGGTGGTCCGCAGGAAGACCCGCGGACGCAGCTCCCAGCGGACCACGTTGGCCCACTGGTTGATCAGCAGGGGCAGGTCGCGGTGGCTCTGCACCCACTTCGAGAAGTACTCGTTGATGATGGTCTCGGAGGTCGGCCGGACGACGACCGGCTCGTCCAGCTGCTTGCCGCCGCCGTGGGTGACCACGGCGAGCTCGGGGGCGAAGCCCTCGACGTGCTCCGCTTCCTTGGTCAGGTAGGACTGCGGGATGAACATCGGGAAGTAGGCGTTCTGCGCGCCTGCCTTCTTGATGCGGGCGTCCATCTCCTGCTGCATCCGCTCCCACAGGCCGTAGCCGTACGGTCGGATGACCATGGTGCCGCGCACCGGACCGTTGTCGGCCAGCTCGGCCTTGTTGATGAGGTCCTGGTACCAGCGCGGGAAGTCGTCCGCCTGGGGGGTGAGAACGGGTGCCTTTGCCATGGGGCGAATGGTACGGGGACAAGGGGCCTGACTTCGAATCCGTTCCACGGAACCGGTTCGCGCGCAAGCCGTCCCCTTCCCGCCCGGGCCGGGACGGTGCCCGGGCCGCCCGGCGGCCGAAGGGCGCCCCGGTTCCGCCAGGGGGCGCACGACCGCGACACGCGCGCACCACCCTGCACCCCTCTGGACGCCGCGCCCGAGCCGCTGTTCGCTGGAGTGGGGCGGGACTTTGGGGGAGCCGTAGCAGGACACCGAAGGACCGGATGGGAGGCCGCGATGGCTTCAGCTCGAACGACCGGCACGACCGTACGACCCACAGGCGCACATCCGCACGACCGGCGGGTCGCGGGGGCGTGGCCCGCGCGGGCGCGCGACTGGGCGGAGATCCAGGAACGCATGCTGGTACCGCTCTACGAGGCGGTCTACGCCCGGCTGGAGGTCGGCCCGGCGAGCAGCGTGCTCGGCCTGGGCTGCCGCTCCGGCCTGGCGCTGCTGCTGGCCGCCGGGCGGGGTGCCCAGGTCGCCGGTCTGGAGCCGCACGACGAGCTGCGCGAGCTGGCGCGGGACCGTCGGCTGAAGGTGGGCGCGGGTGCCCGGCCACCGGCGGAGGTCCCCCGCTCGGCCTATTCGCTGGTCACGGTTTTCGAGCAGCTGCCGGGGGCCGCCGATCCGCAGCGCGTGGTGACCGACGCGGCCCGGCTGACGCTGCGCGGCGGGCACGTGGTGCTGGCCGCCTGGGGCCCGCCGGAGCGCTGCGAGAGCGCGGCCGTCCTGGACGTGGCCCGGCGGATGGCCGGGCGCACCACCGCACGCGACCCGTTCGGGCTGAGCACGCCCGGCGCCCTGGAGGACCTGCTCGGGCCGGCCCGCCTGCGCCCGGCCGGCAGCGGCCGGGTGAGCTGCCCGTTCGCCTATCCGGACCTGGACAGCGCGGTGCGCGGGCTGCTCTCCACCGGCCTCTACGACGCGGCGGCGGAGTTCTCCGGGCTGTCGCTGGTGGCGAAGGAGCTGGAGGAGGCGCTGCAGCCGTACCTGCGGCCGGACGGCTCGGTCCGGATGGAGAACGTGTTCCGGTACCTGATCGCCGACCAGCCGCGGTAGCCCGACCGCCCCCGGAGCGACCGGCCCCGGAGCGGCCGGCCCCGGAGCGACCGGCGAGCGACCGCGTGGACCACAGCGCGACAGAACCGCACCACAGCACCACCGAGCCGCCGAACCGCCGAACCGCCGAGCCGCCGAGCCGCACCACCGGACAGCCCAGCCGCCGCACCGCCCCACCACCAGAGCCGGAACGGGGGCGCCCGCAGCCATCGCGGACGCCCCCGTTCGGCCGGCTCACGCCTGGTCGAGCGCCTTCCGGGGCACCCCGGCGGCCCGGTACGCCGCCTCCTCGTCCAGCGTCTCGGCCTCCAGCAGCGCGGCCGCCAGCGCGTCCAGCCTGGCCCGCTGCTCGGTCAGCAGCCGCACCGCCTCCTCGTAGCACTCGGCGACGATCCGCCGGGCCTCCTCGTCGACCGCGTCCAGCGTGGTCGGCGCCGCGGAGAGCCCGTACGCGCCCTGCGGGTCGGAGGGGACGGCGGTGAGCCGGCCGACCCGCTCGCTCATCCCCCAGCGGCCGGCCATCCCCCGGGCGATGTTGGTGACCTGCTCCAGGTCGCTCTCCGCGCCGGTGGTGATCACCCCGTAGACCACCTGCTCGGCGGCCATCCCACCGAGCGCGCCGATGATCCGGCCGCGCAGGTAGGGCTCGGTGTACGAGTAGCGGTCGGTCTCGGGGGTGGACAGGGTGACGCCGAGGGCGCGGCCGCGCGGCACGATGGTGATCTTGCGGACCGGGTCGGCGCCGGGCTGGAGCATGCCGAGCAGGGCGTGGCCGCTCTCGTGGTACGCCGTGCGCTCCCGCTCGGCCTGCGGCATGACCAGCGGCCGGACGGCGCCCAACTGGACCTTCTCCAGCGCGTCCGAGAGGTCCCGCTCCCCCACCGCGTCCTGCTTGCGCTTGACGGCCAGCAGGGCGGCCTCGTTCACCAGGTTCGCCAGCTCGGCCCCGGTCATGCCGGGGGTGACCTTGGCCAGCTGGTGGAGATCGGTGTCCCCGGCCAGCGGGACGGCCCGGGTGTGGATCCGCAGGATGGCCGCGCGGCCGTCGCGGTCCGGCGGGCTGACGGTGATCCGCCGGTCGAAGCGGCCGGGGCGCAGCAGGGCCGGGTCGAGGACGTCCGCCCGGTTGGTGGCGGCGATGACGATGACGCCCTCGGAGCCGGTGAAGCCGTCCATCTCGGTGAGGATCTGGTTGAGCGTCTGCTCGCGCTCGTCGTGGCCGCCCATGCCGCCGCTGCCGCCGCGCTGGCGGCCGATGGTGTCGATCTCGTCGATGAAGACGATCGCGGGGGCGACCTTGCGGGCCTCCGCGAACAGCTCCCGGACCCGGCCGGCGCCGACGCCGACGATCATCTCGATGAACTCCGAGGCCGAGGCGGAGAAGAACGGCACGTCGGCCTCGCCGGCGACGGCCCGGGCGAGCAGGGTCTTGCCGGTGCCGGGCGGACCGGCGAGCAGCACCCCGCGCGGCATCTTGGCGCCGAGCCGCCGGTAGTGCTGCGGGTTCTTCAGGAAGTCGACCACCTCGGCGAGTTCGGCCTCGACCTCGTCGATGCCGGCCACGTCGGCGAAGGTGGTGCGCTTGCCCTGCTCGGCGGTGACCGGCTTGGGCGGGGCCTTGCGACCGAGCGGGCCGCCGCCCATGCCGCCGGCCATCCGGCGGGCCAGCAGCACCCAGATCAGGATCAGCAGGAGCATCGGGGCGAGCGAGATCAGCAGGTTGGCGAGGAAGCTGCGCTGCTGGACCACCGGCTTGGCGGTGACCTCGACGCCCTGCTGCTGGAGGGCGGTCCAGAGGCTGTCGCCCGCGAAGGACGGGCGCTGGGTGTCGAACTCGGTGTAGTCGCCCTTGGCGCCGTCCGGCTTGGGCGCCGCGCTCTTGAGGGTGCCCTCGATGGAGTCGCCCTTGGAGTAGATCTTGGTGACGTTGCCGTTGTTGAGCTGGTTGTTGAACTCCGTGTAGGAGATCGTCGTCGCGCCGGCGTTGCCGAAGAAGGACAGCAGCAGGTCGGTGATCAGGAACACCACGAGGGCGGTGAGCACGAGGCCGATCCAGCCGCCGGGCATCTTGCGACGGGGCGGCTGCGGGGGTGGGGCACCCTCGGAGCGCCAGGGCTGGTCGGGGGTCCGGCGCGGCGGTACGGGATCGGTCACCTGTCGGACAATACGGACATTCATCCGAGCGAGACAGCCGCAACGCCGCGCCCGCACGGCCGCGCCCCGGCACCCGGGGCGCCCCGGACACCCGCCACGCCGCACCGCTCACCCCGCCTCGGCACCGCGCCGCTCACCCCGCCTCGGCACCGCGCCGCTCACCCCGCGCCGCTCACCCCGCCTCGGCACCGCGCCGCTCACCCCGCCCCGCGCCGCGCTACTCCCCCGCGCCGGGCCACTCCTCGGCGGTCAGCGCGAACCGCTCATGGTCCCGCCAGGCGCCGCTCAGGAACAGCATCCGGGGCGTGTACCCCTCGTGCCGGAAGCCGAGCCGCTTGGCCAGCCCGATCGAACGCGCGTTGTCCGGCTGCACGTTGATCTCCAGGCGGTGCAGGCCGAGACCGCCGGCCGTCTGCGGGGCGAAGCAGCGGTCCAGCACCAGCCGCATGCCCTCGCTCATCCGGCCGGTCCCGGCGAACGGCACGTACGAGTCGTAGCCGAGCGCGCCGTTGCAGAACCGGCCCATCACGATGTTGGCGACGTTCACCTTGCCGACCAGCCCACCGGTGGCCTGATCGACGATCAGGAAGGTGCGCAGACCGGCGCCCTGGCGCTCCAGGAGATCGGGGAGCCCGTTCGGCTCGACCGGGTTCCACCGCCCGATGTGCTCGGCGGACCGGCGGACGGCCTCGGCGTACGGAACCTCGTCGTCGGCCCGTGGGGCCCTGATCGTCACTCTCACCCCACCATCATCGGACATGTGAGCGGCCCGCCACCCGGATACCCCGGGTGGCGGGCCGTTCGAACGCCGACGGGGCCCCGGACGGTGCCGGGGGCGGGCCGGTGCCGCGGGAACCGCGGCAGGACCTGCAGCAGGACCTACAGCAGGTCCTTGAACTCCTTGGGCAGCTCGAAGTCGGACGGGCCCTTGCCCGCGCCGAGGCCGAAGGCGCCGCCCTGGGCCGGCGGCTGGCCGGCGCCCGGGCCGAGCGCGCGGCGCTCGGCGGCCGCGGCCTCCTCCTGCGCGCGCTTCAGCGGGTTGCCGCTCTTGCGCTTGCCCTTGGCGGCCGGGGCCTTCTTGGCGGACTTCTTCGAGCCGCCGCCCATGCCCGGGATCCCCGGCATACCGGGGATGCCCTTGCCGGAGGCCATCGCCGACATCATCTTGCGGGCCTCGAAGAACCGCTCGACCAGGTTGTTGACCTCGCCGACCTGGACGCCCGAACCCTTGGCGATGCGCAGCCGGCGCGAGCCGTTGATGAGCTTGGGGTCGGTCCGCTCGGCCGGGGTCATCGACTTGATGATGGCGCCGACGCGGTCGACGTCCTTGTCGTCGATGTTGTTGATCTGGTCGCGGATCTGGCCCATGCCGGGCAGCATGCCCAGCAGCTTGGAGATCGAGCCCATCTTCCGGACCTGCTCCAGCTGGTCCAGGAAGTCGTCGAGCGTGAAGTCCTTGCCGCCGCCCTGCAGCTTGGACGCGATCTTCTCGGCCTCGGCCTGCGAGAAGGTCTGCTCGGCCTTCTCGATCAGCGAGAGCATGTCGCCCATGCCGAGGATGCGCGAGGCCATCCGGTCCGGGTGGAAGGCGTCGAAGTCGTCGACCTTCTCGCCGTTGGAGGCGAACATGATCTGCCGGCCGGTGACGTGCGCGACCGACAGGGCGGCGCCACCGCGGGCGTCACCGTCGAGCTTGGACAGCACCACACCGGTGAAGTCGACACCGTCGAGGAAGGCCTGCGCGGTGGTGACCGCGTCCTGGCCGATCATCGCGTCGACGACGAACAGGACCTCGTCCGGGTTCACCGCGGCCCGGATGTCGGCGGCCTGCTGCATCAGCTCGGCGTCGATGCCCAGACGGCCGGCGGTGTCGACGACGACGACGTCGTACTGCTTCTGCTTGGCGTACTCGATCGAGTCGCGGGCGACCTGCACCGGGTCACCGACGCCGTTGCCCGGCTGCGGGCCGTAGAAGGCCACGCCCGCGCGCTCCGCGACCACCTGGAGCTGGTTGACGGCGTTGGGGCGCTGGAGGTCGCAGGCGACCAGCAACGGGGTGTGCTTCTGCTGCTTCAGCCAGTGGCCGAGCTTGCCGGCGAGGGTGGTCTTACCGGCGCCCTGGAGGCCGGCGAGCATGATCACCGTGGGGCCGCTCTTGGCGAACCTCACCCGGCGGGTCTCGCCGCCGAGGATCGCGATGAGCTCCTCGTTGACGATCTTGATGATCTGCTGGGCGGGGTTCAGCGCGCCGGAGACCTCGGCGCCGAGGGCCCGCTCCTTGACCTGCTTGATGAAGGCCCGCACGACCGGCAGCGCGACGTCCGCCTCCAGCAGCGCGATGCGGATCTCGCGGGTGGTGGCGTCGATGTCCGCCTCGCTGAGGCGGCCCTTGCCCCGGAGGTTCTTGAACGTCGCTGCGAGGCGATCGGAAAGGGTGTCGAACACGTCGTCGCGGGTCCTCTGCGGCATCGGGATCAGTACGGTCGTCGCCCCCAAGGGTATCCGGCCGCCCTGGCAACGGTCTCCACCCCCGGACGAACCGGCCCGGGGGCGCCCGGAGCGGGCGGCTCCGACGGCCGCCCGCAGGCCCCGAGGCCGCCCCGCGAGGGCGGCGACGGCCCGGCGACGGCTCGGCCATGGCGCGGCCGCGGAGCAGCGACGGGGCCCCGGCGGGCGCCGGGGCCCGGTCAGCCCAGCGCCGCCCGGACGGCCTGCGCCACCTCCCCCGCCCGCCGGCCGGAGAGCGGCCGGCCCGCCTGGTCGGTCAGGTAGAAGGAGTCCACGGCCTCCGCCCCGAGCGTGCTGACGTGCGCCGTGCGGACCCGGACACCGGCGGCGTCCAGGGCCCGGCCGATCCGGTGCAGCAGGCCGGGGGCGTCATGGGCGCGCACCTCCAGCACCGTCGCCGTCGCCGAGGCCACCTCGGGCGCCACGGCGACCACCGGGGGCGGGGTGGGGATGCCGCGCCGGCGCGGGGCGGCCGCGTCGCGCTCGGCGAGCCGCCGCGAGACGTCCAGCGAGCCGTCCAGCGCCCGGCGCAGGTCGGCCCGGAGCCGGGCCGCCTCGGGCAGCTCGCCGAACTCGGCGGCCACCGTCCAGGACAGCAGCAGCACCGGGCCGGCGCCGATCGGGTCCAGCTCGCGCAGGCCCGCCGAGCGGACGGTCAGCCGGTGCAGGGCCAGCACCCCGGCGACCGTGCCGAGCAGACCCGGCCGGTCGGGCACGGCGAGGGTCAGCCGCACGCCCATCGGCTCGGTGCCCGGCTGGTCGTCCCCGTCGGCCTGGGCCAGCAGCGAGAGGGCCGGACCGCCCGTCCGGGCGGCCTCGACGGCGAGCCGCTCCTGTTCGGCGGTCGGCGTCGCCTCGCCGGCGTGCGAGCCCCACCGGCCCGGGCCGGGCGACGGGTACGCGCCGGCCAGCCGGTCGGCGGCCCGGGCCGCCAGGCCCTCCACCAGCGAGGCCCGCCAGCGGCTCCAGGCGGCCGGGCCGGTGGCGGTCGCGTCGGCCTCGGTCAGCGCGTGCAGCAGCTCCAGCTGCGGCAGGGTGGCGACCACCTTGGTGATCGCCTCCACGGTGGCGGGGTCGTCCGGATCCCGCCGGGTCGCGGTCTCCACCAGCGTCAGGTGGTGGCGGACCAGCACGGCGAGGGTCTCCACGGACTCGTGGTCGAAGCCCATCCGGACGGCCACGTCGCGGACGATCACCTCGCCCGCCTCGCTGTGGTCGCCGGGCCAGCCCTTGCCGATGTCGTGCAGCAGCGCCGCGACCAGCAGGAGGTCCGGCCGGGCCACCCGGCGGGTCATCGCGGCGGCCCGCACGGCCGTCTCCACCAGGTGCCGGTCGACCGTCCAGCGGTGCACGGCGTTGCGCTGCGGACGGCAGCGCACGCGCTCCCAGTCCGGCAGCAGCCGGGTGATCAGGCCCTCCGCCTCCAGCGCCTCCCAGACCGGCAGGCAGGCCTCCCCGGCGCCGAGCAGGGTGACCAGTTGCTCGCGCGCCTCGTCCGGCCAGGGCACCGGCAGCGGGCGGCACTCGGCGGCCAGCCGGCGGACCGTCGCGTAGGAGATGGTGAGCCCGTTCTGCGCCGCCGCGGCCGCCGCGCGCAGCGGCAGCACCGGGTCGGCGGCCGGGCGGGCCCCCTGGGCGAGCACCGCCTCGCCGTCCTGCTCGACGACGCCCTCGGCGAGCGGCCGGCGCTGGACCGCGCCGCGGGCCACCGCGCCGCCGCCCCGACCGGTGCCGGTGAACGGGAAGGAGAGCCGGGAGGAGCGCCGGCCCCGGGTGGTCCTGGCGGCCAGCACCCGGTCCACCGCCCGCCAGGTGACGTCACTCGCGTAGGCGATGGTCCGCGCGGCCTCGTACACCTGGCGCAGCAGGGTGTCGGCGTCCAGTACGCCGAGCCGTTCGGCGACCTGGTCCTGGTCCTGGAGGCTGAGCCGCTCGGTGGCCCGGCCGGTGACCAGGTGCAGCGCGTCCCGCACGTCCGCCAGCCGCAGGGCGGCGGCGTCCAGGCCGTCGCGCGGGGCGTCGGCCAGCCAGGTGGCGGCGATCGCGTTGAGCGCGACCACGTCGCGCAGGCCGCCGCGGGCCTCCTTGAGGTCCGGCTCCAGCAGGAAGGAGAGCTCGCCGTGGCGTTCGGCCCGCTCGCGGCCGAGTTCGCGCAGCTCGGGCAGGCGGTTCGGGGCGCCGGCGCGCCAGTCGGCGAGCACGGCGGAGCGCAGCCCGGCGGTGAGCTCCCGGTCGCCGGCGATGTGCCGGGCGTCGAGCAGGCCGAGCTGGGCCTTGAGGTCGTCGGCGGCGACGGTCCGGGCCTCGGCGAGGGTGCGGACGGAGTGGTCGAGCGAGGCGCCGGCGTCCCAGACCGGGTACCAGATGCGTTCGGGCAGTTCCGGGTCGAGCGGACCGTCGTGCAGCAGCAGGACGTCGAGGTCGCTGCGCGGGGAGAGTTCGCCGCGCCCGTAGCCGCCGACCGCGACCAGGGCGACGCCGGCCGGGGCACCGGCCGCCGCCAGCAGTCCGGCCAGCCACTCGTCGGTGAGCGCGGCCAGCGCGGTGCGGCGGGCGGTGCTGACGAGGCCGGGCGTGTCCAGCAGTCGGGCCCGGGCGGCGCCGTGGTCGGGCGGGCCGTCGTCCCCGGACGGGCGCACGGGGGGAGTCGCGGGAGTCGCGGGCCCGGCGGCGGGCCGGGAGGGCGGGTCGGGCTGCGTGGTCATCGGGGGTCCCCGTCCGTCGTCGTCCGGTCTGAGCGCGCGCTGGTCGAGCGGGCGGCGCCCGGGTCGCGCGAGGAACGCCGATTCGCGCGAGGAGCGCTGATACGCCGTCAGCGGACCCGCGACCACGGGGTGGTCACGGGCCCGCCGGCGGGATCGTGCTGAATGCTAGGCCCTGTCCTGGAGGAAGGGGTCCTGGTCAGAGGGCGTCGGGGCCGCGCTCACCGGTCCGGACCCGCACGGCGGTCTCGACCGGGACGCTCCAGACCTTGCCGTCGCCGATCTTGCCGGTCCGGGCGGCCTTCACCAGGACGTCGATCAGCTGGTCGGCGTCGTCGTCCTCGACCAGGACCTCGATTCTGACCTTGGGTACCAGGTCCACGGTGTACTCCGCGCCCCGGTAGACCTCGGTGTGACCTCGCTGGCGGCCGTAACCGCTCGCCTCGGTGACGGTCAGCCCGTGCACCCCGAAGGCCTGCAGGGCGGCCTTCACGTCGTCCAGGCGGTGCGGCTTGATGACTGCGGTGATGAGCTTCATCAGGCGTCGACCCCGGTCTTCTCGGTGTTCTTCCCGGCGGCCCTGGCGGCGGGCCCGGACGTGGACTCGGCGACCACCGCGGCGGCCATCCTGGCCGGACCGGCCCCCAGCGCGCTGAAGTCGTAGGCGGACTCGGCGTGCTCGGCCTGGTCGATGCCGGCCACCTCGACCTCCTCGGCGACCCGGAACCCGACCGTGCTGTCGATCGCCTTGGCCAGCAGCCAGGAGACGACGAAGGAGTAGGCGGCGACCACGGCCACGCCCATCGCCTGCTTGCCGAGCTGCTCCAGGCCACCGCCGTAGAACAGGCCCTTGGCGGTCTGGCCGACGGTGCCGGTGGCGAAGAGGCCGACCAGCAGGGAGCCGATGGCACCGCCGACCGCGTGCACGCCGACCACGTCGAGCGAGTCGTCGAAGCCGAAGCGGTACTTGAGGCTGATCGCCGCGGCGCAGACGGCGCCGGCGATCAGGCCGATCGCGACCGCGCCGAGCGGGCTGACCGAACCGCACGCGGGGGTGATGGCGACCAGACCGGCCACCGCGCCGGAGGCGGCGCCCAGCGTGGTGAACGCGCCGTGCCGCAGCTTCTCGTAGATCAGCCAGCCGAGCAGCGCGGCCGCCGTGGCCACCTGGGTGTTGACGAAGGCCATCGCGGCGACGCCGTTGGCGGCCAGCGCCGAGCCCGCGTTGAAGCCGAACCAGCCGAACCAGAGCAGCCCGGAGCCGAGCATGACCAGCGGCAGGCTGTGCGGGCGCATCGGGTCCTTCCGGAAGCCGACCCGCTTGCCCAGCACCAGGCAGAGCGCCAGGCCCGCGACGCCCGCGTTGATGTGCACGGCGGTGCCGCCGGCGAAGTCGATCACGCCGTTGCGGTCACCCAGCCAGCCGCCGTTGCCGCCGTCGAAGAAGAAGACCCAGTGCGCGACCGGGAAGTAGACGACGGTCACCCAGAGGGCGATGAACAGGCCCCAGGCGGTGAACTTGGCGCGGTCCGCGACGGCCCCGCTGATCAGGGCCGGGGTGATGATCGCGAACATCAGCTGGAAGGCGGAGAACGCGGTGACCGGGATGGTCCCGGTCAGGTCGTTCAGCCCCACTCCGTGCATCCCGAGGAAGTCCAGGTTGCCGATCAGCCCGGCGCCGGCGTCGGGGCCGAAGCTGAGCGAGTACCCGTAGAGGACCCAGAGCACGCTGACGATGCCCAGCGAGAGGAAGCTCATCGCCAGCATGTTGAGTGTGCTCTTGGCCCTGACCATGCCCCCGTAGAAGAAGGCCAGCCCGGGGGTCATCACCATGACCAGGGCCGCGCAAATGAGCACGAAGGCGGTATCGCCCGCGCTGAAGCCGTCCGGCATCGGCGTCTCCTCATGAATGGAAGCCGCTCCACACCCGGGATACCTGTCCCGTGCCACCCGGGGTGTCGGCGATGGGAGGAGCGTGCCGAAGTCGGGTTTCGACCGATGCGACCCGGTGTTTCGCGACCGTGACGACGGCGACGCGCGGGTTACGCCTACGTGAACCACGGCCGTGCCGCCGGGCCCGGTGGGTTACCGTGCCGCCCCGCGGCACGCGCGGTGCCGGACACACCACCGACCGTGGCGGCGGCGGCCGTCACGGTCGGTGGAGGCTGGGGAGGCTGAGGGGGCCAGGGGGGGCTGGGGGCGGACGCCGGTGCGGGTCAGACCACCGAGACGTACTCCGGGATGTCCTGGACCACCCGCTCCTTGAGCCGGCTGATCGCGTCCACCCCGCCGTACCGGGCGGCGGCGGCCTCGGTGGTCTTGCGGACCCTGGAGTTGAGCCGCTCGGAGCGCACCTTGGTGGCGATCTCCACCGCCTGCTCGGCCATCACCACGGCCTGCTCGGGCTCACGCTGCAGCAGGTGCACGCTGGCCATGCCGATCAGGTTGAAGGCGTAGGAGCGGACGTGGTCGCCGTCCTGGCGGAAGAGGTCGACCGCCCGCTCCATGACCGGGGCGGACATCGAGGCGTACAGCTCGGCCCGGTCCGAGTGGTAGGCGAGGTCGCGGAAGGAGTGCGCGTTCTCGGCGTTCAGCTCGGCCGGCGAGAAGAACTTCAGCCAGTCCGGGTCGCCGTCGCCCTCGCGGATGTCGGTGAAGGTGTCCTCGGCCAGCCGGACCGCCCGGGCGCAGCGGTTCACCTCGCCGATGGTGGCGTAGGCGCGCGCCTCCATCGCGTACAGCAGGGCCTGCTGGCGCGGGGTGGCGGTGTCCCGGCTGCCGTACTGGGCCAGGTGGATCAGCTCCAGGGCGTCCTCGCCGCGGTTGAGGTGGATCATCTGGCGGCTCATGTCGGTGAGGATCAGCGCGCCGAACGGGCGGTCGCCGGCCTCCTTGGCGGCGTGCAGGGCCAGCACGTAGTACTTCTGCGCGCTGGGGTGCATGCCGACGTCGTAGGACATCCAGCCGGCCAGGTGGGCCAGCTCGGCGGTGAGCCGGAACAGCCGCCGGGTGGTCTGCTCGGGGTAGGTCTCCTGGAGCAGGTCGGTGACCTCGTGCAGCTGGCCGACGACGGCCTTGCGGCGCAGCCCGCCGCCGTTCTGCGCGTCCCACTGCCGGAACATGACGGTGGTCTGCTCCAGCAGTTCCAGCTCGGGCTCGGAGAGCCGGCCGGTGAACGGCTCGCCGCCGTTGGCGGCGGTCAGGATCGGGGTGGGCGCGCCGTTCGGGCCGGGGGCGAGCCAGCGCTGCATCGGCTCGATCAGCGCGGCGCCGGCCGTCATGGCGAGCGAGGTGCCCAGGAAGCCCCGCCGGTTCAGCATCAGGTCGCTGCGCGAGTAGTCGCTGATCAGCTGGACGGTCTGCGGGGCGCTCCACGGCAGGTCGACGCCGCCGCCGACGGTGGAGACCGGGATGGCGGCCCGCAGCCCGAGGTCCTCGATGGAGACCACGGAGCCGAAGCGTTCGGAGAAGAGCTCCGACATGATCTTCGGGATGGGCTCGCGGGGCTGCTCCCCGTCGAGCCAGCGCCGCACCCGCGAGGTGTCGGTGGACACGTGGTGGGCGCCGATCTGGCGGGCCCGGCGGTTGACCTGGCGGGCCAGTTCGCCCTTGGACCAGCCGCTGCGGGCGAACCACGTGCTCAGCTTCTCATTGGGTTGCTTCTCTGCCATGGGAACGTCCCCATCCCGCCCGGCCCCTGCGGGGCCCCGATCGTGACCGCCCGACGGTTGCGGGCTCTTGCCAGACGTGCTGCTTCTCTTCCGTACCCGAGGTGCTGTCGAGACCGCTGGTCGGACCACTCGTCGCACTGGTGTGCCATCCTCGCGGACGAGCCGTCAGATTCCCCAACTCCCGCCCCCACAGGGCCGGAAACGGACTCCCCGACGATGTCTGCGTGCTGAACGTAACGCCCCGCACACGGTCCCGGGGAGCGGCCCTGGCGAAACGCCACCTTTCGCCACCCCCAGGAGTGAACCGATCCAAGACCGCACACGCTTCACTGGATAGTCCCGGCGGTCCGGCATATGCGGGCTGCCAAGTCCCCACCGGCACCTCGGCCCCTCACCTGCAACCCACGGCAGCCCCAGGCGAGTTTGCCGCCCACCCCGGTAGACGGCCGCCTCGTGGACACGACGATCCGGCACGGGCACCGCCCCCCACAAGGCGGCGCCCGAGGCGCAGGACCGCAACAGGCGCACGCCATGCGCTGCGCGCCGCTCCCGCACCACGCACGACGCAACGGACAATCAACACAAAGTCACCATCCCGTAACCATCGGCAACGAGAACCTGTTGGGGGAGGCATGGACAACCTGTTCGGCGAACTTCGACTGGGGCACCTGCGGTTGGCCCCGCTGAGCGCACGCCGCCGCACCCGGGTGACCGCGTCCCGGGCGGCCGCGGAGTACACCGGCCGCTGGGGCTGGGCGGTCACCGTCGGCAACCAGGCCGGCCCGGCCGCCGCGGCCCGCTGCCACTGCGGTGCCGCCCGCTGCGCCGCGCCCGGTCTGCATCCGGCCCCCGGCGGCGCACCGGCGGACCGCACCGGCACGAACGTCTCCGTCCTGTTCCCCACCGGCCGCGCCTTCGACGTCCTGGACGTCCCCGAGCAGGCCGGCCTCCAGGCGCTGGTCCGACTGGAGCGGATGGGCACCCAGGTCGGCCCGGTGCTGGCCTCGCCCACCGGCCGGCTGCAGTTCCTGGTCGCCGCCGGCACCGCCCGGCGGCTGCCCGACCTGCTGTACCGGATGGGCTGGGACGACGCCGCGCTCGACCTCACCTGCCACGGCGAGGGCAGCTACGTCGCCGCGCCGCCGACCGTGCTCGGCGGTCTGGGCCCGGTCCGCTGGCTGCGCCGGCCCACCCGTGACAACGCCGGCTGCCCGCCCGAGGCCCGGCTGCTGCTCGGCACCCTCGCCTACGCCTGCCACCGCGGGCGCGAGCGCAGCGCAGAGCCCGCCTGGCTCGCCTCGTAACCACCCCGCCCGCCTGGCTCGCGTCGTAACCACCCCGCCCGCCGGCCCCGAGGGGCCGCCGCCCGCTCCCCCACCGCGCCGCCCCGGAAGACGCCGGGACACGCCGAAGGGCCCGCCCCGACCGGAGCGGACCCTTCCTCGGACAGCGGCCGGGGTTCAGTCCCCGATCAGCGCGTCCACGAACGCCCCCGCCTCGAACGGCGCCAGGTCGTCGGCGCCCTCGCCGAGCCCGATCAGCTTGACCGGGACACCCAGCTCCCGCTGCACCGCGACCACGATGCCGCCCTTGGCGGTACCGTCCAGCTTGGTGAGCACGATGCCGGTGATGTCGACCACCTCGGCGAAGACCCGGGCCTGGATCAGACCGTTCTGGCCGGTGGTGGCGTCCAGCACCAGCAGCACCTCGTCCACCGGGCCGTGCTTCTCCACGACCCGCTTGACCTTGCCCAGCTCGTCCATCAGGCCGGTCTTGGTGTGCAGCCGGCCGGCGGTGTCCACCAGCACGGTGTCGGCGCCCTCGGCGATGCCCTCCTTGACGGCGTCGAACGCGACCGAGGCCGGGTCCCCGCCCTCCGGGCCGCGGACGGTCCGCGCGCCGACCCGCTCGCCCCAGGTCTGCAGCTGGTCGGCGGCGGCGGCCCGGAAGGTGTCGGCCGCGCCGAGCACCACCGAGCGGCCGTCGGCGACCAGCACCCGGGCCAGCTTGCCGGTGGTGGTGGTCTTGCCGACGCCGTTGACGCCGACCACCAGCACGACGGCCGGGCCGGCCTCGTGCTTGGTGGAGTGCACCGTGCGGTCGGCGTCCTTGCCGACCAGCTCGACCAGCTCCTCGCGCAGCAGGGCGCGCAGCTCGTCCGGGGTGCGGGTGCCGAGCACCTTCACCCGGGTGCGCAGCCGCTCGACCAGCTCCTGGGTGGGGGCGACGCCGACGTCGGCGGTCAGCAGGGTGTCCTCGATCTCCTCCCAGGTGTCCTCGTCGAGGTGCTCGCGGGAGAGCAGCGACAGGAGGCCCTTGCCGAGCGAGTTCTGCGAGCGGGAGAGCCGGGAGCGCAGCCGGACCAGCCGGCCGGCGGTGGGCTCGGGGACTTCGAGGGCCGGCGCCTGCTCGGCCTCGACCGCCTCGGGAGCCTCCGGGGCCGCCTCGGCCTCGGGGAGCTCGACCTCCTCGACGGTGCGGCGCGGCTCCTCGGTCGGCGGCGCGGCCTCCTCACCGACCTGGGGCTCCCGCGGGGTCCCGGGCGGCGTGATGACCGGCGGCCGCGCCTTCGGGGGGAGCTCCCGGCGTCGTCTGCCGGAGACGACCAGGCCGGCGACCGCGCCGACGGCCAGCACGGCGATGACAACGGCAAGGATCACGTATTCCACATCAATCTCCTTCTCGGGATCCCACGACAGAGTGATCCTTCGGTCACCGACGCACGGGGCGTCGCCGCCTCCCTTACGCCGACGCGGTGCCGTCCGGCACCGGTCGGGGCTTGGCCGTCATGAGGTCGTCAAGCGGCTGAATCAGAAGCCCCCTCGCGCGCGAGGGGGAGGAGTCACAACCCGTCCAGTATCCGTGATCGGGTCGCCCACGGGCAGCTGCCCCGGCGTCGGCCGGTGGATCACCCGGTCGGACGGGCGGCGGCGGCCGCCTCCCGCTGCCCGGCCGGCGGTGCGAGCGGCCTGCGCCGACGGGCCGGGGGCGCCCCCTCCCGCAGTCGCTGGCTGATCACCTGGGAGATGCCGTCGCCCTTCATGGTCACGCCGTAGAGGGCGTCGGCGGACTCCATGGTCAGCTTCTGGTGGGTGATCACGATCAGCTGGGAGCTCTCCCTCAGCTCCTCCATGATCCCGACCAGCCGGCGCAGGTTGGTCTCGTCCAGCGCCGCCTCCACCTCGTCCATCACGTAGAACGGGCTGGGCCGGGCCTTGAAGATCGACACCAGCAGCGCCACCGCGGTCAGCGAGCGCTCGCCGCCGGAGAGCAGCGAGAGCCGCTTGACCTTCTTGCCCGGCGGCCTGGCCTCCACCTCGACCCCGGTGGTCAGCATGTTGTCCGGATCGGTCAGCACCAGCCGCCCCTCCCCGCCGGGGAAGAGCCGCGAGAAGACGCCCTCGAACTGGGCGGCGGTGTCGTGGTACGCCGAACTGAACAGCTGCTCGACCCGCTCGTCCACGTCCTTGACGATGTCCAGCAGGTCGCGCCGGCTCCGCTTGAGGTCGTCCAGCTGCTCCCCGAGGAAGGTGTGCCGCTCCTCCAGCGCCGCGAACTCCTCCAGTGCCAGCGGGTTGACCTTGCCGAGCTGCTGGTAGGCCTTCTCGGCGGCCCGCAGCCGCTTCTCCTGCTCGGCCCGGTCGTACGGCCGCGGCTCGCCGGGCTCCCCGCCGTCGTCGGGTGCCGGCGCCGGGACGAGCCGGTCCGGCCCGTACGAGGCGAGCAGCTCACCGCCCTCGATGCCGAACTCCTCCAGCGCCCGGGACTCCAGCTGCTCGATCCGCAGCCGCTTCTCGGCGCGCAGCACCTCGTCCCGGTGCCCGGCGTCGACCAGCTTGTCCAGCTCGGCCTTGAGTTCGCGGCCGTGCTCGCGGTGCTCCCGCAGCTGCGCCTCCCGCTCGGCGCGCGCCTGCTCGACGGCGGCCCGTCCGGCGTCGGCGCGGGCCAGCGACACCTCCAGGCAGGCCAGCAGCTGTCGGGTGCCGGCCGCGACGGCGTTCGCCACCCGGGCGTCGTGCTCGGCGCGCTCCCGGCGCTCGGCGGCGCGGGCACGCGCCTCGCGCTCGGTCCGCGCGGCCCGGTCCAGCTGGTCGGCCCGCCCGGCGAGGGCGCGCACCCGCTCCTCGTGCGTCCGCACGGCGAGCCGGGCCTCCAGCTCGGCCTGCCGGGCGCCGGTGGCGGCCGCGGCCAACCGCTGCTGTTCCGCGGCGTCGGGTTCGTCCTCCCCCGCGTCGGCCGACTCCTCGGCGGCCGCGAGCCGTCCGGCCAGCTCCTCGGCGGTGTCGAGCAGGTCGGCCAGCCCCTGCTCGGCGCGACCGGCCGCGGCCGCGAGCCGTTCGGCCTCGCCGGCGGCGGCCCGGGACTGCCCGCCGAGCCGGCCGAGTGCGCCGGCCACCTCGGCCCGCTCGCGCTCCGCCTTCCGCCGGGTGGTGGCCAGTTGCTCCAGCCCGGCGGCCGACTCCCCCCGGAGTGCGGTGAGTTCGGCCAGCCGTTCGGCCGACTCGGCGCAGCGGAGGTCCAGTTCGCCGATCGCCCGGGCGGTCTCGTCGACCGCCGCCTGGGTCTCCAGCAGGCTCGGCGCACCGCCCGCGCCGCCGTACGCGAAGCCCGCGCCGAGCCGGTCCCCCTCGGCGGTGACCGCGGTCAGCGCCGGGTGCTCCGTCACCAGCCGCACCGCCTCGTCGAGCGAGCCGACCACGGCGACGCCGGCCAGCAGGGCCCGCGCGGCCGGCAGCAACGGGGCCGGGCCGTCGACCAGTTCGGCGGCCCAGCGGGCGGTGGGCGGCAACGGCGGCGTCGGCGCGGCCGGCTCGGGCGCACCGGCGATGAGCAGCGCGGCCCGGCCGGCGTCCGCCGCGCGCAGCAGGCGCAGGGCGTCGGCCGCCGTGCCGGGCGAGTCGACCGCCACCGCGTCCGCGGCGGCGCCGAGGGCGGCCGCGACGGCGCTCTCGTGCCCGGGCGCGATCCGCAGCAGCGTGGCCGCCGGGCCGAGCAGCCCGGCCAGCCGGTCGGCTGCCGCCAGCAGCGCGCCGGTGCCGTCCTTGCGGCGCAGCCCGAGCGCCAGGGCGTCGTGCCGCGCGGTCAGCCCGGCCCGCTCGCGTTCGGCGGCGCCGGCGGCCTCGCGGGCACCGACCAGCTCGCGTTCGACGGCGGCGAGCCGCGCACGGGCCGCCTCGTGGGCGGCCTCGGCCCGTTCGTCGTCCCCCGCCGAGGCGTCGACCTGCTCCCGCAGCTCCTCGTAGGCGGTCCGGGCGGCCTCGGCGCGCAGCAGTGCCTCGTCCCTGGCCTCGGTGAGCCGGCCGATCTCGGCCTCGGCGGCGGCGGCTTTGGACCGGGCGGCCGCGGCCTGCCCCTGCAGCCGGGCCAGCCCTTCGCGGCGGTCCGCGATGGCCCGGGCAGCGTCCTTCAACCGCCGCTCCTCCGCGGCGAGTTCCCGCTCCAGCTCACCCCGGGACTCGACCGCCTCGGCGAGCGCGTACCGGGCCTCCTCCAGGGCCTCGGCCAGGGCGGCCTCCTCCTCCCGGACGTGCTCGGCCTCGCGCTCCAGCTCTTCCGGGTCCCGGCCGCGCCGCTCCTCGACCGCTCCCCCGGCGGCCGCGTGCCGGGCGCCGGCCTCGGCCAGCCCGAGGGTGCCGCGGGTCCGCTCGGCCAGGGCGGAGAGCCGGTACCAGGTCTGCCGGGCCGCCTCCAGGCCCGGACCGAGCTGCTGGACCTGCGCCTCCAGGACGGCCTCCCGCTGGATCGCCCGGGACAGCTCCTGTTCGACGGTGGAGCGGCGCAGCTTCAGCGCCAGTTCGTCGGCGACCTCGGCCTCGACGGCGGTGCGCAGCGCGAGCAGGTCGTCGGCGAGCAGCCGGAGCCGGGCGTCGCGCAGTTCGGCCTGGATGCCGGCCGCGCGCCGGGCGATCTTCGCCTGCCGGCCCAGCGGTCCGAGCTGGCGCCGCAGTTCGGCGACCAGGTCCTGCACCCGGTTGAGGTTGACCTGCATCGCGTCCAGCTTCCGCAGCGCCTTCTCCTTGCGCTTGCGGTGCTTGAGGACGCCGGCCGCCTCCTCGATGAAGGCGCGGCGGCCCATCGGGTCGGCGTGCAGCACGGAGTCGAGCTGTCCCTGCCCGACGATGACGTGCATCTCGCGGCCGATGCCGGAGTCGGAGAGCAGCTCCTGGATGTCCAGCAGCCGGCAGGTGTCGCCGTTGAGCGCGTACTCGCTGCCGCCGTTGCGGAACATCGTCCGGGTGATGGTCACCTCGGCGTACTCGATCGGCAGCGCGCCGTCGGAGTTGTCGATGGTGAGGCTGACCTCGGCGCGGCCGAGCGGGGCGCGCCCGCTCGTCCCGGCGAAGATGACGTCCTCCATCTTGCCGCCGCGCAGCGACTTGGCGCCCTGCTCCCCCATCACCCAGGAGAGCGCGTCGACGACGTTGGACTTGCCGGAGCCGTTGGGACCGACCACGCAGGTGATCCCGGGCTCGAACCGCAGGGTGGTGGCGGAGGCGAAGGACTTGAACCCGCGCAGGGTCAGACTCTTCAGGTGCACGCGCCGGTCTCCTCGTCGCTCGCCAGGGCCCCAGCGGCGACTGTATCCGGACGGACCGGCGCCGACCGCGCCCGGACACGACGAAGGGACGCCACTCAGGGCGCCCCTTGCAAGCTGCGTCCCTTATCGGGGCGGCTCAGTGCACTGCTGCGTCGATCTGCGAGGACCGGGCGGGACTCAGGTGAGAGCCGGCTCCCGCTGATCCAGATCGATGCTGTTGAGCAGCGAGTGCTCGTCGGCGACAGCGGTGAGCGCGTCGTTCTCGGCCTGCATCCGAAGGAGCTCGGACTCAAGATCCTGGACACGCTGCTGAAGCCGTCGCACCTCGGTGAGCATTCGCGGGTCGGGGCCGCCGACGTACCCGAGAAGCGCCTTTGCCATGATGAATGGTCCTCCACGCTGAGTGACCGAACCGGAACGGTACAGGTCTAGGGGGAAGGGGGACGCACGCGCGTCGCGCCACCGGCAGTGCTGGCTGGGCACTACGGCACAACCACCGTGAGCTGGGCTCACGAGGGCGTGCGCCTACCGGGTAAACGCGGTCGTGTGCGCGGGCTTCCAGCGTCTCACCAAAGACGGAAAGGGTCAACACGATCACCGCACGCTACCGCGCCCCTGTCACCTGCCTGGCGGTGTGGTCACACCAGGGGGATCTCGGGCCGGTCCACCAGTCGCTCGTGGATCATCGTTCGATGCGGAGTCAACCACGAGTCTGCCCAGATGGCAACCGTATGACACCGAAGGCCGCCGATCATTTCACGGGGGCGGGCCCCGGCCCGTCCGCCACGGCGCGCGGGGCCCCGGTCAGCGGATCTCGAAACCCGGGTAGCCGGTTCCGACGGCCGTCCAGATCTCCGTCACCCCGCTGACGCGGCCGGGCGTGTCCGGGCCGCGCAGCAGCGCCAGCAGATGCTCGCAGTCGGCCGCGAGTCCCTCGGCCACCACCTGCACCCGGCCGTCGCCGAGGTTGCTGGCGTAGCCGGTCAGCCCGATCTCCAGCGCCCGCGCCCTGGTCCACCACCGGAAGCCGACCTGCTGGACCTTGCCCCGCACCCAGGCGGTCACCCGGACCGGTTCATCACTGTGGGCGTCGCGACCGTGCATGGCCCCGACCCTATCGGGCCGGATCGCGGGCCGCGCTACGGCGCCGTGGGGCCGGCCATCGTCCAGTCCGGGCTGTGGATCTCCGCCCGGAGGTCCCCGCGCCGGCCCTCCTCGCCGCAGGTGCGGCAGACCCAGGCCGGGTCGTACGGGTGCGGCTCGTGTCCCTCGGGGCTGTGCTCGAAGCTCACCGGCGGCTCGGGGAGCAGCCAGCGGTCGCCCCAGCCGAGCAGGGCGTGGGTGAGCGGGGCGAGGTCGCGGCCGGCCTCGGTCAGGTGGTACTCGTAGCGCGGCGGCCGCTCGCTGTAGGCGCGGCGCTCGACCACGCCCGCCTCCTCCAGCGCGCGCAGCCGGGCGGTGAGCCGGTCGCGCGGAGCGCCGGTGTTGCGGGCGATCCGGTCGAAGCGGTGGTTGCCGTAGAACAGCTCGCGGACGGCGAGCAGGGCCCACTTCTCGCCGACCACGTGGAGCGCGGCGGCGATCGAGCAGGGCCGGCCGGGGAGTGCGGGCGGGGCCGAAGGCGTGTGGGAGGTCACACCACCAGCCTGCCACACAGGGTTGCGTTCTCAAACCTCCTCGGGTGCGCCACCGGCAGGGCCCGCGGTTCCCGCCGTCCACCGGCGGGCCGCGGGCCCGGTCGTCGCACCGCCGGGGTCAGAAGCCCCCGCCGAAGTCACCGCCGCCGCCGTCGAAGCCGCCACCGCCGCCGAAGTCGCCCCCGCCGCCACCGTCGAAGCCGCCGTCGAAGTCACCGGAATCGAAGTCGGCGCCGGAGAAGTCACCGCCCTCGTAGCCGGAGCCGCCGTCGTAGCCGGCCCCGTAGGCCGGGGAGCTCATCATCGAGCCGAGCATGGTGCCGACCAGCAGGCCGGGCAGCAGCCCGCCGCCGCCGAAGCCGCCGAAGTAGCCGCCCGCCCAGGGGCCGTACGCCGGGCCGGCGTTCCAGTACGGCTGCGGGCCGTGCTCGGTCGGCACGGTCCGGACCTCCGGGTCCTGCCCGGTGGCCAGCCGGTCGGCGTCCGCCCGGCAGACCGGGACGGTGCGCGCCGCGCCGCCGGCCGGTGCCCAGTCGGCGTCCCGCACGGACGGGCCGTGCCGCGGGTCGAAGAAGCACGGCGGCCGGCGCTCGGGCAGCGGCCGCTTCGCGCGCCGGGCGTCCAGTGTGGCCAGCGCGAACCGGCCGTCCTCCAGTGCCTCGGTGACCGGCTTGACGTCCTCCGGCCCCTTCGCCTCGTCCATGCTGCGCTTGGCCCGCTCGTAGGAGTCCAGGGCGTGCGTGTAGTCGGCCCGCTGGACATCGTCGGCGTCCGGGGCGCCCGGGCTGAAGTCGAGCCGGTCCAGCTCCTCGCCGAACGCGGTGATGTCCTCGTCCACCACCCGGCGCAGCTGCGCCAGTTCGGCCCGGCGCCGCTCCTGCTTGCGCTTCTTCGAGCGGCGGAAGAGCAGGAACACCCCGGCGCCGGCCAGCGCCAGCAGGGCCAGCGGCACGACGACCGCCGCCACCGAGAAGCCGCCGGAGCCGCTGTTCACCCCGTGCCCCTTCACCTGGGGCGCGGCGGTGTCGACGAAGTCGTTCAGGGTCGCGTCGACGTCGCCCGGGTGCGAGCGCGCGGACGCGCCCGCGATGCGCTCGGCGCTCGCGGTGGGCAGCGCCTCCTTGTTGGACTGGGCCAGGAACCGGTCACCGCGCCAGATGCCGTAGACACCGGTGATGCCGACCTTGGTCCGCAGGTCGGAGAAGACCGTGCTCGCGCCGTACGGGTCCGCCGCCGGGACCACCGCGATGAAGATCGGCTTGTCGGCCTTGCGGATCTTCTCGGTCAGGGCGTCGGCCTGGCCCTGGCTGAACCGGCCGGTCATCGCCGGGTCGACGTAGACCCGGCCCTGCTTGAGCGCGGCGGTGGCGTCGTCCAGCCCGCCGGCCGCGGCGGCCGCCGGGGCCAGCACGAGCAGCAGCCCGAGCAGCAGCGCCACCAGGGCCGACAGCCCGGCACTCCGGGAGCGTCGTCGAGCGAGGGTTCTCATGCCATCGACGCTACCCCTCCCGCCACGTCGACAGGGCATCCCCTTCGCGTACGGGCGGCCCCGCGCACCCCCACCGTCCGCCGGGGTCGCTCCCCTCCTCGCGGATGATGTTTACCCCGGCCGCCCCGGAGACGGGCCGCGGCGGGAACCCGGCCGTCGGCCCGGTCGTCCGTCCCGGCGGGTCCACGGGTGGTCGAGGAGCGCTCGACGGCCGATCGGACCCTCTCCCCCGACCAGGCATAGTGGTGGCCGGGCCTCGGCCCCCTCACCTACTCCTGACCTCTTCTCCCGATCGGAGCATCTGGGTGTTCATCGGCCTCGTCACCGCCGTGGCGGCCTCCGCCTGCTACGGCACCGGTTCGGTCCTGCAGGCCGTCGGATCACGTCGCTCCGCCCGGGAGGAGGCCGCCGCCGCGGGCAGCGGCTCGGCCGGGGTCACCGCACACGGCGGGCCCAGCCTCGCCTCCACCGCGAAGGCCGCCGTCACCTGGGAGTTCATCCTGGGCACCGTCCTCGACTTCATCGGGTTCGGACTCGGCGCCCTGGCCGCGCGACTGCTGCCGCTGTTCCTCTCCCAGACCATCATCAGCGCCAATCTGGTGATCACCGCGGTGCTGAGCATCAAGCTGCTCGGCATCCGGCTCAAGCAGCTGGAGTGGGCGTCGATCGGCGTGCTCTGCTCGGCGCTGGTGCTGCTGGCCGTCTCCGCCGGGCCGGAGGGCGGCCACCACGTGGAGATGTCCTTCCACTGGTGGCTGCTGCTGATCACCACCGTGCTGCTGGTCGGCGGCGCCCTGCTGGTGCGGCGGATGGGCGCCAACGGCGCGATCGTCGCCGGCCTGCTCTCCGGCCTCGGCTTCGGCGCGCTCGGCGTCGGCGTGCGGATCCTCAACGGCGTCGAGCCGTTCGACCTCGGCGCGCTGCTCTCCGACCCCGCCCTGTACGCGATCCTGGTCGGCGGCATCGGCGGGATGTACGTGCACACCGTGGCCCTGCAGATCGGCTCGGTGAACGGCGCGACCGCCGCCCTGGTGGTCGGTGAGACGGTGCTGCCCGGCGCCGTCGGCGTCCTCTGGCTCGGCGACTCCTCCAAGGAGGGCCTGGCCTGGCTCGGCGCGGTCGGCTTCCTGCTCGCCGTGGTCTCGGCGGTCGGCGTCGCCTACTTCGGCCAGGACACCCACGGTTCGGCCGGGTCCGACCAGCCGCAGCCCGAACTCACCAAGCGGTAGCGCCGGGCGGCCCCGGGCGGGGCCGCCCGGGCTCAGGCCCCGCTGCGGGCGCGCGGGACGCGCTGGCAGCGGGGGCAGAAGTAACTGGAGCGGTTCATCCAGGCGGCCCGGCGGATCGGGGTGCCGCAGCGGCGGCACGGCTCGTCCTCGCGGCCGTAGGCGTCGAGGTCCCGGGAGAAGTACCCGCTCTCGCCGTTCACGTTGACGTAGAGGCTGTCGAAGCTGGTGCCGCCGACCGCGAGGGCGGCCGTCATCACGTCCCGCGCGTGGGCCAGCAGGACGGCGGCCTGCGGACGGGTCAGCGCCGTGGTCGGGCGGTCGTAGTGCAGCCGGGAGCGCCAGAGCGCCTCGTCCGCGTAGATGTTGCCGACCCCGCTGATCAGCGTCTGGTCCAGCAGCGCCCGCTTGACCGTGGTGCGCCTGGCCCGCAGCGCGGCCACGAAGGCGGCGTCGTCGAAGCGGGGGTCGAGCGGGTCCCGGGCGATGTGCGCGATGGAGAGCGGGGTGCCCTCCGGGTCACCCTCCTCGGCCTCCTCGACGGCCAGCCCGCCGAAGGTCCGCTGGTCGACGAAGCGCAGCTCCCGGCCGCCGTCGGTGAACCGCAGCCGTACCCGCAGGTGCCTCTCGTCGGGCACCGACGGGTCCTGGACGAGCAGTTGGCCGCTCATCCCCAGGTGACCGATCAGCGAGAACCCGCCGACCGGCGAGCCGTCGGCCGCGGTGGACAGCGGCACCCAGAGGTACTTGCCGCGACGCTGCGCGGCGCCGAGCGTGGCCCCGGTCAGCCGCGCGGTGAAGTCGGCCGCACCGGCCGGCTGGCGGCGCACCGCCCGCGGGTGCAGCACGTCGACGGCGGCGACGGTCCGCCCGGCGACCCAGTTCGCCAGACCTCGGCGGACGACCTCTACCTCGGGGAGTTCGGGCACGGGAAACAAGCCTCCTGCGACTGAAACATGCAGGAGGAAGAGTACTGCGTGCTCAGGCGCCGGCGGGCAGGCGGTCGGCGTACTTCTCCTTGATCGCCCGCCAGGCGCTCTCCGCGGCCTTCTGCTCGGCTTCCTTCTTCGAGCGGCCGACGCCGCTGCCGAAGTCCTCGCCGGCCACCCGGGCCGCGGCGGTGAAAGTCTTCTCGTGGTCGGGACCGGACTCCTCGACCACGTACTCCGGCACCCCGATGCCCACCGAGGCGGTGAGCTCCTGGAGGCTGGTCTTCCAGTCCAGGCCCGCGCCCAGCTGGGAGGACTCCTCGATCAGCGGGTCGAAGAGGCGGTGGACGAACTCGGTGGCCGCGTCCAGGCCCTGGTCCAGGTAGACGGCGCCGATCACGGCCTCGACGGTGTCGGCGAGGATCGACGACTTGTCGCGGCCGCCGGTGCCCTCCTCGCCCTTGCCGAGCCGGATGAACGTCCCGAGCTCCAGGCCACGGCCGACGTCGGCGAGCGCGCGGGAGTTGACCACCGCGGCGCGCAGCTTGGCGAGCGTGCCCTCCGGGACGTCCGGGTGGACGCGGTAGAGGGTGTCGGTCACCACCAGGCCCAGCACCGAGTCGCCGAGGAACTCCAGGCGCTCGTTGGTGGGCAGCCCGCCGTTCTCGTACGCGAACGAGCGGTGGGTCAGGGCACGCACCAGAAGGGCGCGCTCGAGCGTGTACCCGAGGCGCCCTTCCAGGACGTCGTATTCGGTCGAAGCCGGCCCGCCGGCCTTTCCGCCGCCCGAAGAAGCCTTCGGGGCGATGGTCGCCTTGCGGGAAGAGTTACTGTCCGACATCGATCCGTACACCCCGCCGATCAGACCGAGAGGACCTGGCGACGGTTGTACGTGCCGCAGCTCGGGCACGCGATGTGGCCGAGCTTCGGCTCGTGGCAGCTGTCGCACGCCACGAGGGCCGGAACGACGGCCTTCCAGTTGGAACGGCGGTGGCGCGTGTTGCTGCGCGACATCTTCCGCTTCGGAACAGCCACGGCTACTTCTCCTGGTTCTCGGCGGCACCCTCACGGGTGTCGCTGTTCTTGATTCCGTCACCCTCGTCGCCGGGGGCGGCGGAGAGTCCCTGCAGAGCCGCCCACCTGGGGTCGGCGGCGTCGTGGTGGTGCGCCGGGTCGTCGCTCAGGCGCGCTCCGCACTCGGAGCACAGGCCCAGGCAGTCTTCCTGGCACACCGGCTGCAGCGGCAGTGCGAGCACCACCGCGTCACGCAGCACCGGCTGGAGGTCGAAGAAGTCGCCCTCCAGACGGTAAGTCTCATCTTCCGAGTCCTCGTCGAGGTCGTCCGTCCCGGCGGTGCGGGCACGGTGACGCTCGTCGGACTCCGGGTAGTAGTACAGCTCCTGGAAGTCCACGTCGAGGTCGTCCTCGACCGGCTCCAGGCACCGCACGCACTCGCCCTCGATCACGGCCTCGGCGGTGCCGGTCACCAGCACGCCCTCGACCACCGACTCCAGGCGGAGCTCCAGCCGCAGTTCGCTCTTCTCCGGGACACCGATCACATCGATGATCCCGAGGCCCTCGGGAGCCTCCAGGGTGCGGGACACCTTGCGCAGCGAGCCCGGGCGACGGCCGAGCTCGTGCGTGTCGAACACGAGTGGGTCGCGGTGGTCGAGGCGGTTCAAGGTGTCCTGACTTCCTGAGAAAACTGATGCGCGGTGCTGCTCACCGGACGATGCGCGGGCAGACCGACGGCCCGACACGGAGAGGCCGGAGTGGTCAGACTACCGGAGTCTCCCGCCAGGCCCAACTTCGCCCACGGAGGGCGAGCGGGCTCAGCGGCCGCCGAGCTCCCGGAGCCTGGTCATGTCGATCATGCTGGTGTCGAAGAAGCTGGTCTCGTCCAGGCCCGGCTGCTGCGGGACGGCCGGCGGGTTGGCGGGCTGCTGCGGGTAGCCGTAGGCGTCGTACTGCTGCGCCGCGTAGCCCTGCTGCTGCTGCGGATAGCCGTAGCCGCCCTGCTCCTGCGCGGCCGGGTACCCCTGCTGCTGGTGCTGCTGCTGGTGCTGCTGCTGCCCGTACCCGTACTGGCCGCCGTACGGATCGCCCTGGCCCGCCGGGTCGAACCCGCCGCCGTACACCTCGGCGTACTGGCCGCCCGGCTGTTGCGCGGCGGCGTACTGGTCGACTCCGGGCGCCTGCCAGCCGGCCGCGGCCGGGGTCTGCTCCGGCCAGGTCTGCTGCTGCGGCACCTCCTCGCGGTACCACGGCACCTCCTCGCCGTCGGCGTCGGTGGCGAAGCCCGCCGCCACCGCCTCGGCGCGGTTCTTGGCCTGCTGGGCCTCGTCGGCGGCGGCCAGGTAGGCACCCAGCTCGTCGATCGGGGCCTTGCCGAGCAGCTTGTCGCGGCCCTTGCCGACCGCCTCCAGCGTCGCGCTGAGGACGTTCTCCAGGGTGGCGAGCTTCACATCGACGTACTCGTCGACCTCGGGGCTCGGGGTGATCCGCGGCTGCGGCCGGAACTCCTCGCCGTCGGTCTCGCCCTCGTACGGGGTCTCGAAGACGCTGGAGTCGCCGCGCAGCTTCGTCCGGCCGCGGCCGACCGCGCCGAGCGTCTTGGTCAGCACGACCTCGAAGTTGGCGAGCTTGCTGTCCACGTAGTCGTCGGCCTCGGCGCGCTTGGTCTCGACCTCGGCACGCGCCTCCGCGAGGATGCGGTCCGCCTCGGCCTGGGCCCGGCGGACCACTTCGGTGTCGGAGATCAGCGAGCCGCGCTCGGCGTGCGCGCCCTGGATGATCCGCTCGGCCTCCGCCTCGGCGCCGGCGACCACCTGCTCGTGGTCGGCCATCACCGACTGGGCCTGGGCCAGCTCGGCGGGCAGTGCCGCCCTGAGGTCCTGGAGCAGGCCGACCAGTTCGGCTCGGTTCACCACGCAGGAGGCCGACATGGGCATCGAGCGGGCGTTCTCGACGGCCGCGACGATCTCGTCGACCTTGTTCTGCACGTCCACGGGGCTTCGTCTTTCCGTGTGCCGCCGACGGTCCGGCGGAGGCAGGCCCGGCGCGGTGGACCTCACCGCAGGGCAGGAACACAGACTTTACGGCCACGGCGGGGCGAGGTCACAACGCCCGGACCGGGCGGCCGGACCGGTCCCCGGACAACTGGTGACGAATCGGCAGAAACGGACCGGCCCGGCTCCGGCCCGGCGGCTACTGGGCCTTCCGCTGCGCGATCCGCTCGACCAGCCGGCGGTGCACCGTCTCCGGCAGCAGGTGCGAGACGTCGCCCCCGTACGAGGCGACCTCCTTGACCAGCGTCGACGACAGGAAGCTGTACGTCGGCGAGGTCGGCAGGAAGAGCGTCTCGACCCCGCTCAGCCCGTGGTTCATCTGGGCCATCTGCAGCTCGTAGTCGAAGTCGCTGACGGCCCGCAGGCCCTTGACGATCGCGGGGATGCCGCGCTCCCGGCAGAAGTCCACCAACAGGCCGAGGTGCGACTCGACCACGATGTTCCCGTACTTGGCGGTGGTCTCCTCGATCAGCGCGATCCGCTCCTCGATGGTGAACATGCCCTGCTTGTTCCGGTTCACCGCCACCGCGACGTGCACCACGTCGTACAGCTTCGAGGCCCGCTCGATGATGTCGAGATGACCGTTGGTGATCGGGTCGAACGATCCGGGGCAGACGGCGCGGCGCATGGCGTGGATGCTCCCTCGTGGGGTGACGGGTCCTGCGGGCCTCGGCCCGCTACGAGTGTGGGCGGCCCTCGGCGGCGGCGCGACCGTACCAGAGCGTGCCCTCGCCGTAGCGGCGCGAGCGCAGTACCTCGAAGCCTTCGGGCCAGCCGAACTCGCCGCCTCGGGTGCTGCGCTCCACGGTGACGAGTGCGTCGGCCGCGAGCCAGCCCCCGGCCAGGAGTGTGATCAGCATCTCGCGCACCTCGTCGTCGGTGACGACGTACGGCGGATCGAGGAAGGCCAGGTCGTACGGGGTCTCCGGGGGCGGTCCCGCGATCACCTTCTCGGCCCGGGAGGCCACCACCACCGCGCCCGGCAGGTCGATCGTCCGGACGTTCTCCCGGATCACCCGGGCCGCCTGGCCGTCGGCCTCGACCAGCAGGACGTGCTCGGCGCCGCGGGACAGCGCCTCCAGGCCGACCGCGCCCGATCCGCCGAACAGGTCGAGCATCCGGGCCCCGTGCAGGGTGCCGCGCAGGGCCTCCAGCGTGGAGAACATCGCCTCGCGGGCCTTGTCGGAGGTCGGGCGGGTGCTCCGGCCGGGCGGTACGGCCAGCCGGCGGCCGCCGGCCGCCCCGGCGATGACGCGGGTCATGGTGGTGGGAGGTCCTTTCGTCGCTGCCCGACCACGCTATACGGCTCCCACCCGAAGGGCCGCCCCGAACCCCTCGCCGCAGCCCCGGCGGAGGGCTGCGGCGAAGGTCGCGGGATCAGCTCGCGTCGGCCGCCGTCGACTGGGGCGGGATCGCCGCGCCGAGCAGCGCCGGCGAGGCGTAGCGGGACCACGAGAGGCAGCCGTCGGGCGGGCAGAACTCGGGGCGGCGCGGGTCGTGCCCGAGCTCGCGCAGCTTGGTGCGGACGGAGTCGGGGGTGCGGCCGAAGCGGGCGGCGATCCGGGCGACGGTCTCGCTGTCGTGGAACCGCCGGACCAGCTCCTCCTCGTGCTGCGGCACCCAGGGGGCGCCGTGTCCGGGGTAGAGCTCGCGCAGCACGTCACGGTCGGGGATGGGCTCGGAGACGTCGGCGACGATCGCCAGGGCCCGGAGCGCGCGGTTGAGCGCGATCCGCAGCGAGGCGACGTCCTCGACCGGCAGGCGGAGCTTGCCCGAGGCGAGCGGCGCGGCGGCCGCCCCCTCGCGCCAGCCGGTCAGGGTGAGGGTGACCTCGCGGTCGTCGTCGCTGGCGAGTTCGATCCGGAAGACCTTGTCGCCGAGCGGGAGCTCGTTGAGATGACGGAATGCCATGGCAGGACCCCCAAGTGTCGTGCCAGGTACGCACCTTGAGGGTGCGTCCTGAACAACTACATTCTCTCGCGGGGGTCTGACAATCGGCCCTGGCGGTCGGCCCCGACGGTCAGCCCGCACGGGCGGCCCGGGGGCCCGCCGGCCGGGCCCCCGGGGGGGCTCAGCCCTTCTCCAGGTACTCCGCGCGGTCGGCGTCCAGCAGGCTCTCCAGCGCGGTGCGCAGGTCCGGGTGGGCGGCCAGCTCCGGGTCCTCGGCGACCAGCCGGGTGGCCTCGGCCCGGGCGGTCACGATGACCTCCTCGTCCTCCAGTACGGAGAGCACCTTCAGCGAGGACTTCACCCCGGACTGCGCCTGGCCCAGCACATCGCCCTCGCGCCGCTGTTCGAGGTCGATCCGGGACAGCTCGAAGCCGTCCAGGGTGGCGGCCACCGCGTCCAGCCGGGCCCGGGCCGGGCTGCCCGCCGGCATGTCGCTGACCAGCAGGCAGAGGCCGGCGGCGCTGCCGCGCCCGACCCGGCCGCGCAACTGGTGCAGCTGGGAGACGCCGAAGCGGTCGGCGTCCATGATCACCATCGCGGTGGAGTTGGGGACGTTGACCCCGACCTCGATCACCGTGGTCGCCACCAGGACGTCCACCGCGCCGGCCGCGAACCGGCGCATCACCTCGTCCTTGGCGTCGGGCGCCAGCCGGCCGTGCAGGATCTCCACCCGCAGCCCGGCCAGCGGGCCCTTCAGCAGCTTCTCGGCGGTCTCGACGACCGACAGCGGGGGGCGCCGGTCGTCGCTCCCGGCGCCCGCGTCGGGCTCCGCGCCGGTGAGCTCCTCCAAGTCCTCGGCCGGGACCGGCCGGCGCTTCCGCTTGGCGTCGGGGGCGGGCTCCTCGTCCCCGATCCGGGGGCAGACCACGTACGCCTGGTGGCCCTTGGCCACCTCCTCGCGGACCCGCTCCCAGGCCCGCGCCAGGAAGTTGGGCTTCTCCAGGGCCGGGACGACATGGGTGGAGATCGGCGAGCGGCCGGCCGGCAACTGGTCCAGCACCGACGTCTCCAAGTCCCCGAAGACGGTCATCGCGACGGTGCGCGGGATCGGCGTGGCCGTCATCACCAGCAGGTGCGGCGGCTGCTCGCCCTTGGCGCGCAGCGCGTCCCGCTGCTCGACGCCGAAGCGGTGCTGCTCGTCCACCACGACCAGGCCGAGGTCCTGGAACTGCACCTTGTCCTCGATCAGCGCGTGGGTGCCGATCGCGATGCCCGCGTCCCCGCAGGCCATGTCGAGCATCGCCTGGCGGCGGGCCGGGACGCCCATCGAGCCGGTCAGCAGCACCACCCGGGTGCCGAGGTCCGAACCGCCCAGCAGGCCGCCCTCGGCCAGGTCCCCCATCATCTCCACGATCGACCGGTGGTGCTGCTGCGCCAGCACCTCGGTGGGCGCCAGCAGGGCGGCCTGGCCGCCCGCGTCGACCACCGCGAGCATGGCGCGCAGCGCGACGAGCGTCTTGCCGGAGCCGACCTCGCCCTGGAGCAGCCGGTGCATCGGGTGTTCGGTGGCCAGGTCCGCGGCGATCTCGGCGGAGACCTTCAACTGGCCGTCGGTGAGGGTGAACGGGAGCCGGGCGTCGAAGGCGTCCAGGAGGCCGCCGGCCCGGGGCTCGCGGGGCTTGGCCGGCAGGGCGGAGTCGGCGGCCCGGCGCTGCGCGAGCGCGACCTGGAGGACGAAGGCCTCGTCCCAGCGGAGCCGGCTCTGGGCGCGCTCGCGGTCGGCCTGGCCGCGCGGGCGGTGGATCAGCTCCAGCGCCTCGGGCAGCGGGATCAGTTCGTGCCGCTCGCGCAGCTCCGCGGGCAGCGGCTCGCCGACGTCGGAGAGGTGCTTGGTGAGGGCGGTCTCGACGCAGAGGGAGAGCTTCCAGCTGGGCATCTGGGCGCTGGCGCCGTAGACCGGGATCAGCCGGCCGGCGAACTGCTGCGCCGCGTCCGACCCGGTGTCCTCGTCGAGCAGTTGGTAGTCCGGCGAGACCAGCTGGCGGGTGCGGTTGAAGACGCCGACCTTGCCGGCGAACAGGCCCTGGGCGCCGGTGCGGAGCTCCTTCTGCCGCCAGCCCTGGTTGAAGAAGACCAGCGAGAGCCGGCTGCGGCCGTCGGTGACGACCACCTCCAGGCGGTCCCCCTTGCGGCCGCGGAACGGGATCAGGGTGACCTTCTCGATCCGGGCCAGCACGGTGACGTGCTCGTCGATCTCCAGCTCGTCCAGGCTGGTGAGCTGGCCGCGCTCGACGTAGCGGCGCGGATAGTGGTGCAGCAGGTCCCCGACCGTGCGCAGCTTGAGGCTGTCGGCGAGCACCTTGGCGGTACGGTCGCCGACGAGCTTGGTCAGTGGTTCATCGAGAGCGCCCATCAGGCCCTTGTTTACACCACCGGACCGACATTCCGGGCGCCACCCGCTGCCCGGCGCCCCGGCCGGACCGCGGCGCCCGCCGCCCGGACCGCTACTCCACGCCGATGAGCAGCGGCGCGGACTCCTGCCCGCCGTGGAAGACGACCGCGTCGACCTCCGGCCGCCGGTGCCGGGCGTGCGCCACCAGCCGGTCGGCCAGCTCCTCGTCCGCGCCGTCGCCGAGGATCAGGGTGACGAGTTCGCCGCCCGCGCCGAGCATCCGGTCGAGCACGCTGGCGCCGACCTCGGCCGGGGCGGCCCCGATCACCACCACGTCCCCGTCGATCAGCCCGAGCACGTCCCCGGCCTGGCAGACCCCGGCCATCGTCCAGGACTCGCCCTCGGCGACGGCGAGCTCGGCGTACCGGGTGGCGCCGGCCGCCGAGGTCATGGCGACCACGTCCTCGTCGAACCGGCGGCCGGCCTCGTGCACGGCGAGGGCGGCCAGCCCCTGGACCGGTGACCGGGTGGGCAGGACGGCGATCCGCACCCCCTCCTCGCGCAGCTGGTCGGCGGCGGCCCCGGCGGCGGCCCGCAGCTCGGGGTCGTTGAGCAGCAGGACGACCTCCCGGGCGCCCGCCCGGCGGACGGCGGCGGCGAGTTCGGCGCTGGCCGGCGGGCGGTCCGGGTCGGCGTGCAGCACGACGGCGCCGGCCTGCTCGCAGAGGTCGGCCAGTCCCGCGCCGGAGACCACCGAGAGCACCGCCCGGGTGCGCTCCTCGTGCTCGCCGCGGTCGTCGGCGGTCCCGGCCCGGGCGGCGGCCTCGGCGAAGTGCGTGATCCGGATCTGGTGCGGCCGCCCGGCCCCCAGCCCGGCCTCCACCGCGGCCCCCGCGTCGTCCACGTGGACGTGCACGTTCCAGAGGCCGTCCCCGCCACCGATCACCAGGGAGTCGCCCAGTCCGGCGAGCCGCTCGCGCAGCGCGGGCAGCGCCTCGTCGGGGGCGTCCAGCAGGTAGATCACCTCGAAGGCGGGGTGGCCCGGGCCGGGCGGCCGGACGTGCCCCTGGCAGCTCTCGACCGGCCGGACGTCACCGCGCAGCGCGACCGGGCCCATCGGCTGGTGGCCGGCCACCGCGTCGGCGAGCGCCCCGAGGACGGCGACCAGGCCGCGCCCGCCGGCGTCCACCACCCCGGCCTCGGCCAGCACGGAGAGCTGCTCGGGAGTGCGCCGCAGCGCGTCCCGGGCGGCCCGGTACGCGGTGTCGGCGACCTGGCCGAGCCCGTCGCCGGCCCGGGTCGCCTCCCGGGCGGCCACCCGGGCGACGGTCAGCAGGGTGCCCTCGACCGGCTCGGCGACCGCCTGGTAGGCGGCGTCCGCGGCCCCCTGGAGGGCGGCCCGCAGCTGGTCGGCGCCACCGCCCCGGGCCAGCTGCTCGGCGGTGCCGCGCAGCCACTGGGCGAGGATCACGCCGGAGTTGCCGCGGGCGCCGACCAGCGCGCCCCGGGCCATCGCCCGGGCGGTCTCGGCGAGCCCGGGGGCCGGGCCGCCCGCCGGGTCGGTGAACCGGCTCTCCACCGCGGCGGCGGCGGACTCCACGGTCAGGTAGAGGTTGGTGCCGGTGTCGCCGTCCGGGACGGGGTAGACGTTGAGTGCGTCGATCTCCTCGCGGGCCTGGCCGAGCGCGCGCAGGGCCAGCTGGCACCAGCTGCGCACGGCCGGGGCGTCGAGCGTGGTCAGCACCAGGTCTCCTCCGGATGGGACGCCGTGATGGCCTGAGGTTGAACGGCGAGGGTTGGTACCGGCAGGTTATCGGGGGCCGGGGGCCGCCGCCGGAAGCGCCGAGCGCGGCGATCACCTGCGCAGACGTGGTAGTTTCGTTGAACGGAAGCAAGCGTTGTATGCTCTTCCGGTTGCCTGGAACAGTCCAGGCTCACCCCATTGATCTGATCTGGTTCACGTGAGTGCTCCGGTGGGTTGGCGGGGTTTCGAACGTAAATGATCTGAAGTCTTGGAGTGACTCCTGTGGCTGCCAACTGCGACGTCTGCGGCAAGGGGCCGGGCTTCGGCAACAGCATCTCCCACTCTCACCGCCGTACCCCCCGTCGTTGGAACCCCAACATTCAGACGGTGCGCGCTGTGATTGGGCGGACGCCGAAGCGGCTCAACGTCTGCACCTCGTGCATCAAGGCCGGTAAGGTCTCGCGCTGACGCGCAGACCGGTAAGCCGGTCCTCCAGGAAGCCGGTCCATCCTCGGATGGGCCGGCTTCCTGTTTCTGGATCCCGGCTCTCCAGTGCCGACCCCTCTCTCCGGGCCTGCCCGGAGCCGCCACGGGCGGGCCCTCGGGCCCGCCCGTGGTCGTTTTGCGGCCCCGGTGCGCTCAGCGCCAGCGCCAGGCGTGGTCCACCGGGCCGATGCCGGACCCGAGCGCGAAGCCGCCGGCGATCGCGCCGGTGATGTAGGCCTTCGCCGAGGCCACCGCCGCGGGCAGCGGTTCGCCCTTGGCCAGCCCGGCGGCGATGGCGCTGGCCAGCGTGCAGCCGGTGCCGTGGGTGTGCCGGTTGTCGTAGCGGGGCGCCCGGTACCAGTGCTCCTCCCCCGGCCCGCCGTACAGCAGGTCGGCGGCCTCGCCCTCCAGGTGCCCGCCCTTCACCAGGACCCAGCGCGGCCCGAGGTCGAGCAGCGCCTTGGCCGCGTCGAGCATCTGCGCCTCGTCCTCGACGGTGCGCCCGGTGAGCTGCGTCACCTCGTGCAGGTTGGGCGTGGCCAGGGTGGCGACCGGCAGCAGCCGCTCCCGGACGGTGGCGACGGCCTCGGCGGCCAGCAGCGCGTCGCCGTGCTTGGAGACGCCGACCGGGTCGACCACCACCGGGGCGTCCACCCCGGTCAGCAGCTCGGAGACGGTCTCGACCAGCTCGATCGAGGCGAGCATCCCGGTCTTCACGGCCTGGACGCCGATGTCGTCCACCACACTGCGGAACTGGGCCCGGACGGCCTCGGCCGGCAGCTCCCAGTAGCCCTGGACACCGAGCGAGTTCTGCGCGGTGACGGCGGTGATCACGCTCATGCCGTGGACGCCGAGGGCCAGCATCGCCTTGAGGTCGGCCTGGATGCCGGCGCCGCCGCCGGAGTCGGATCCGGCGACGGTGAGCACCCGCGGGGGTGCGGAGGAGGGGCCGCCCTGGGGGCGGCCGCCGGGAGCGGGGGCGGAAGACGGGAGGGACATGGGCCCCAACCTACCCGCGCCGCCTCAGAGCACGGCTTCGGATTCCGCCCAGCGGTCCTGCGGCACGGTCTTGAGGTGGGTGACCGCCTCGGCGACCGGCACCAGCTCGATGTCGTTGCCGCGCAGCGCGGTGAAGTGCCCGAAGGCGCCCTTGTGGACGGCCTCCACCGCGTGCCAGCCGAACCGGGTGGCGAGCACCCGGTCCCGGGCGGTGGGGGTGCCGCCGCGCTGGGTGTGGCCGAGGATGACCGGCCGGGCCTCCTTGCCGAGCAGGTTCTCCAGCTCGTTGGCGAGCCGGTTGCCGATCCCGCCGAAGGTCCGGTGGCCGAACTGGTCGACGACGCCGTGGTCGAAGCGCATCGTGCCGGGCATCGGGGCCGAGCCCTCGGCCACCGCGATGATGGCGAACTTCTTGCCCCGGGAGAAGCGGTCCTCGACCATCCGGGCGACCGCCTCGATGTCGAAGGGCTTCTCCGGGATCAGGATGCCGTGGGCGCCGCCGGCCATTCCGGCGGTGAGGGTGATCCAGCCGGTGTGCCGGCCCATCAACTCCACCACCATCACCCGCTGGTGGGATTCGGCGGTGGTCTTCAGCCGGTCGATCGCGTCGGTCGCGACATGGACCGCGGTGTCGAACCCGAAGGTGACGTCGGTCGCGTCGATGTCGTTGTCGATGGTCTTCGGCACGCCGACCACCGGCAGTCCGGCGTCGCTGAACATCTTGGCGGCGGTCAGCGTGCCCTCGCCGCCGATCGCGATCAGCGCGTCGATGCCGATGTCCCGGGCGAGGGTCTCGGCGTTCTCCACCGCCCAGGCGATCCGGTCGCGCTGCACGCGGGCCGAGCCCAGGATGGTGCCGCCGAGGGTGAGCAGGCCGGTGACGTCGTCGTGCGAGATCGGCCGGGTGCGGCCCTCGATCAGGCCGAGGAAGCCGTCCTCGATGCCGACGATCTCGTCACCGTGCACATCGGTTCCCCGGTGCACCACGGAGCGGATCACCGCGTTGAGCCCGGGGCAGTCTCCGCCGCTGGTCAGGACACCGATGCGCATGGTGGCTGTGCTCTCCCGCTCCGCAGTGGTTCAGACCACCCGCGCCCGAGGAGCAGCAGGTGGATCCGGTTCAGCGCAAGCCTACGCCGTCCCCCGGCGCGGGCCCGCGCGCCGCTCGCCGGGGCGCCCCGCGCGTCCGGGCCGATGCGCGCACCCGCGCCGGCCCGCGGCCTCCCGCCGGGCGGCTGACGCCGCGCTCATTCCGCTCACTCCGCTCACTCCGCGAAGTGGTCCCAGCCGCCGACCCGGTCCCAGGGCTCGCCGTCCACCGTCACCCGGCCACCGCGGGACGGCCGGGCCCGGCCGGTCACCTCGCCCACCACCCGCCAGCGGGCGGGCAGTTGGACCCCGCGCGGGAAGGTCGCCACGATCGCGTGGTCCTCGCCGCCGGAGAGCACCCAGACCAGCGGGTCCACCCCGACGGCCTGCCCGATGTCGGCCATCTGC
The DNA here is from genome assembly GCF_040298365.1 of Kitasatospora sp. NPDC001603. NCBI lineage: Bacteria > Bacillati > Actinomycetota > Actinomycetes > Kitasatosporales > Streptomycetaceae > Kitasatospora > Kitasatospora sp. NPDC001603. The sequence continues at coordinate 18,859 of NZ_JBEPAA010000029.1, read as the reverse complement.
GCCGGGACGTCGAAGTCGGCGGCCCGCAGGTCGATGTCCACCGCGCTGGCCCGGGCGACGTGGCCGAGGTCGGCCACCAGCCCGTCGCTCACGTCGACCATCGCGGTGGCGCCCAACTCGGCGCCGGCCGGGCCCGCGTGGTACGGCGGCTCGGGCCGGCGGTGCGCCTCGACGAAGGCGCGCGGCGAGCGGAACCCGCGCTGCAGCACGGTCAGCCCGGCGGCGGACCAGCCGAGCCAGCCGGTGACGGCGACCACGTCGCCCACCTGAGCCCCGGCGCGCGTCACCGGTGCGCGCCCCTGGAGATCCCCGAGCGCTGTGATGGCGAGGGTGATGACGTCGCCGCGCACCACGTCGCCGCCGACCACCGTGGCACCGGCCACCTGGCACTCGTCGCGCAGCCCGTCCATCAGCTCGGTGGCCCAGGTGGTCGGCAGATCGGCGGGGGTGACCAGGCCGAGCAGGATCGCCGTCGGCACCGCGCCCATCGCGGCCACGTCGGCGAGGTTCTGGGCGGCGGCCTTGCGGCCCACGTCGTAGGCGGTCGACCAGTCCCGGCGGAAGTGCCGGTTCTCGATCAGCACGTCCATGGTGGCGACCACCCGGCCGTCCGGCGTCTTCACCACCGCGGCGTCGTCGCCCGGACCGAGGTCGACCGCGTCGGTGAGCGGTACCCGGGCCGTCAGCTCCCTGATGAGTCCGAACTCGCCGAGCTCGCCCACGGTCCCCTGCATCTGCCGTCCTCTCGCGTTTCCATCCGAATCGGAACTGGTGCCCCCCGCTCCCCCGCGCGCAGCGTACGCCCTCCGGGGGTGCGGAAGTCTCCCCTCCCCGGCCCGCTGCGCGGTAGCGTGGTGATCGGAATGCCGGTGAGTCCGTTCCCCACCCCCGAACGCCCGAGCGGGCGATCACGGCGCCGATCCCCGTTCCCAGCCGCCGGGAGGTCCCCCCGTGGTACAGGCATACATCCTGATCCAGACCGAGGTCGGCAAGGCCACCGCCGTGGCCCGGTCCATCTCCGAGATCCCCGGTGTCCTCCAGGCCGAGGACGTCACCGGACCGTACGACGTGATCGTGCGGGCCGAGGCCGAGACGGTGGACGACCTCGGCCGCCTGGTCGTGGCCAAGGTCCAGCAGGTGGAGGGCATCACCCGCACCCTCACCTGTCCGGTGGTCCACCTGTAGGCCCCGGCTACCATCGGCGGGTGGCCCGAGAACTCCGCGTCCCCCGCTTCCTGACGGCGCTGCCGGCCCCCGTCCGGTGGCTGGCCCTGCCGCTGGCGCTGAGCTGCACCGTCGTGGTGCTGCTCGGCAGCTGGAGCGCGCCCGCGGCGATCGAGGTGCCGAAGCCGACCGGGAGGGCCGCCGGCTACTGCCGGGACCTGGCCGCGGCGCTGCCCCGGGAGGTGCTCGGCCACGCCCGGAAGGACCCGTCGCCCGGCTCCCCGTACGTGGCCGCCTGGGCCAGCTCGCCGCGCACCGTGCTGCGCTGCGGGGTGGACCGGCCGGAGGCGCTGAACGGCGAGCACGCCAAGGACCTCTCCCCCACCATCGACGACGTCACCTGGTGGGCGCAGAAGCTCGACGACGGCGGATACCGGTTCATCACCACGATGCGCCGGGCGTACGTCGAGGTGACCGTCCCCGGCGGGGCCTTCAGCAATCCGCTCGACCCGGTCTCCGCCCTGAACGGCGTGGTGAAGGCCAACATCCCGTAGCGGCCGAGAGCACGGGAAGGGCGGTCCGGGAGCTCCCGGACCGCCCTTGCGCGGGTGTGCGGCTGGTGCTGCCCGGGCGGCTAGCGCAGCCCGGTCGGGCGGCGCAGCGCCGCCTGGAGCAGCCGGTCGATCAGCTCCGGGTACGACAGCCCGCTGGCCTCCCACATCTTCGGGTAGGCCGAGATCGGGGTGAAGCCGGGCATGGTGTTGACCTCGTTGATCATCCAGCTGCCGTCGTCCAGCAGGAAGAAGTCCACCCGGGCCAGGCCCTCGCAGCCGAGCGCCTCGAACGCGGCGACCGCCTGACGGCGGATCTCGGCGAGCTCGGCCGCACCGAGTTCGGCCGGGATGCGCACCTCGGAGGAGTCGATGTACTTGGCCTCGAAGTCGTAGAACTCGTAGTCGCCGCCGACCAGGACCTCGGCCGGGACGCTGGCCCGCGGGCCGTCCTCGAACTCCAGCACCCCGCACTCGATCTCGCGCCCGGACACCCCGGCCTCGATGATCAGCTTGGGGTCGTGCCGACGGGCCTCCTCGATCGCGGCGTCCAGCCCGGCGAGGTCCTTGACCTTGGTGATGCCGATGCTGGAGCCGGCCCGGCAGGGCTTCACGAACACCGGCAGACCGAGTTCCCCGACCCGCTCGCGGACGGCGGCGCGGCCGGCCTCGCTCTCCCACTCCCGCGGCCGGACGATGGTGTACGAGCCGACGCCCAGGCCGTGCGAGGCCAGCACCCGCTTGGTGAACTCCTTGTCCATGCCCACCGCGCTGGAGAGCACGCCGTTGCCGACGTACGGCACTCCGGACAGCTCCAGCAGGCCCTGGAGGGTGCCGTCCTCGCCCCAGGGGCCGTGCAGCAGCGGGAAGACCACGTCGACCTCGCCGAGCGCCTTCGGCACCGTCCCCGGCTCGCTCCAGACCACCTCGCGGCTGTCCGGGCTGACCGGCAGCACGACCTGGCCGTCGACGGCCTCGGCGACCTGGGCGACGTCCGGCAGCCGGCCGTCGGTGATGGCCATCCGGGCCGGATCGTCGCTGACCAGCGCCCAGCGGCCCTCGTGGGTGATGCCGATCGGCAGCACGTCGTACTTCTCGCGGTCGATCGCCCTGAGCACGCTGCCCGCGGTGGACACCGAGATGGCGTGCTCGGAGCTGCGGCCACCGAAGACGAGCGCTACGCGCGGCTTCGCGGACGGATTCGGGGGGGTCTGTTCGATGCTCATATCGGGTGTGAGACTACCGTGCGAGCCGTTTCCGGGACGTCAACCGCCCCGGTCGCCCGGCGTCGCACGGTCAGTGCCGCTCGGCCTTGGCCGAGCGCGACATCAGCGCCCGCAGCGCCTCCTGGGTGGGGCGCCCGTTGTGCACCACGTCCACCACGGCCTCGACGATCGGCATGTCGACGCCGCTGCGCCGGGCCAGGTCGAGCACGGACTCGCAGGACTTGACGCCCTCCGCGGTCTGCCGGGTGGCCGCGATGGTCTCGGCCAGCGACATCCCGCGGCCGAGGTTGGTGCCGAAGGTGTGGTTGCGGGAGAGCGGCGAGGAGCAGGTCGCCACCAGGTCGCCCATCCCGGCGAGCCCGGCGAAGGTGTACGCGTCGGCGCCGAGCGCCAGCCCCAGCCGGGTCGTCTCGGCCAGGCCCCGGGTGATCAGCGTGGCCTTGGTGTTGTCGCCGAGGCCCATGCCGTCCGCCATGCCGACCGCCAGGCCGATCACGTTCTTCACCGCGCCGCCCAGCTCGCAGCCGATCACGTCGGTGTTGGTGTAGGGGCGGAAGTACGGCGTGTGGCAGGCCGCCTGGAGCCGCTTGGCGACCGCCTCGTCGGTGCAGGCCACCACGCTCGCGGCGGGCTGCCGGTTGGCGATCTCCCGGGCCAGGTTGGGGCCGCTGACGACGGCCACCCGCTCCGCCCCGACCTTCGCGACCTCGGCGATGACCTCGCTCATCCGCTTGGCGGTGCCGAGTTCGATGCCCTTCATCAGGCTCACCAGCACGGTCTGCGGCTCGATCAGCGGGGCCCAGGCGGCGAGGTTCTCGCGCAGCGTCTGGGAGGGCACCGCGAGCACCGCGAAGTCGGCGCCGGCCAGGGCCCGCGCCGGGTCCACGGTGGCCCGGACCGACCCGGGCAGCGGGACGCCGGGCAGGTAGTCGGGGTTGACGTGGGTGGTGTGGATCGCGTCCACCAGCTCCGGCCGGCGCCCCCAGAGGGTGACCTCGCAGCCCGCGTCGGCCAGCACCATCGCGAACGCGGTCCCCCAGGAACCCGTTCCGAACACGGCACATCGGGTCACTTGCCGGCCTCCTCGGTGCTGTTCTTGCGCGTGCCGGCGGCCCGCTGCCGCTCGGCGGCGGCCGCCTCCGCCCGGTGCCGGGCCGCCGTGCGCATGTCGTAGCGCTCGGCCGGCGGCTCCTCGCCGCGGATGTCGGCCAGCACGGCGGTGATCGCCCGCATGATGTCCTCGGTCGCGTCCCGGAGCACCTGGGCGGTCAGCTCCTGGCCCTGGTACTTGCTCAGGTCCACGGCCGGCCCGGCCGCCACCGTCACCCGGTGCCGCGGGAACAGGTTGAACCGGCCCTTCCCCGAGCCGCCCCGGCCGTACGGCGGGATGATCTCGTGCGCGCCCCAGTGCGCCACCGGGATCACCGGCGCACCGGTCATCAGCGCGACCCGGGCCACCCCGCTCTTGCCGGTCATCGGCCACAGGTCCGGGTCCCGGGTGAGCGTGCCCTCCGGGTAGAACTGGACGCACTGGCCGCCGTTCACCGCGTCGATGGCCGCCCGGAACGCGTGCGCGGCGTCGGTCGACTCGCGGAACACCGGGATCTGGCCGGTCTTGCGCAGCATGAAGCCGATGAACGGGACCGAGAACAGCGAGGACTTGCCGAGGATCCGCGGCGGCCGCCCGCTGTTGTACTGCCAGTGCGCGTAGACCACCGGGTCGATGATCGAGTTGTGGTTGACGGCGGCGATGAAGCCGCCCTCCTTCGGCAGGTGCTCCCAGCCCCGCCAGTCTGGCTTGACCAGCGCGGTCGTCACCGGCTTCACCAGCACGGCCGCGAAGCGGTACCAGATGCCGTAATCGGCGTTGCCGAAGCCGGCATACGAGCGGCGGGCCACCCCAGGTCCTCCTCATCCGGTGCGGCACGCGGGGTGCCGCAGTCTCTCGCCTCCCGCGACCCCCGTCGGACGGGGTCGGGGCGCGGAACAGTCTCGCCCGACCGCGGAGCGGCTGTCGAGCAACCCCGCCAGCACGTCGGGCGGGCGTGACCAAACGCACGTCCGCACAGTTCGGACGGCCTGGCGAGGGTTCCGGGACCGGCGTCACAATGACGCCGATGACCCAGGACACCGTACGCCCCAGCGGGCCCGTCGCGCCCCCCGCACCCACCGCAGGCTGGTCGCTGGTGCTGCCGCTCAAGCGGCTCGCCCTGGCGAAGACCCGGTTGGCGCCCTTCGCCGGGCCGCACCGCGCGGACCTGGCGCTCTCCTTCGCCCTGGACACCGTGACCGCCGCGCTGGCCACCCCGGGCGTGTCCCGCGTCCTGGTGGTCACCCGGGACGGCGCCGCCGGCGAGCGGCTGGCCGCGCTGGGCGCGGTCGTCGTCGGCGACGAACCGGGCGGCGGCCTCAACGACGCGCTGGCGCACGGCGCGGCGGCCGCGCTGGCGCTCGCCCCGCACGCCCCGCTGGCCGCGCTCTCCGCCGACCTGCCGGCCCTGCGCCCGGCCGAACTGGCCCGGGTGCTGGCCGCGGCCCGGCCGGCCGGGCGGTCCTTCCTGGCCGACGCCCCCGGGTCGGGCACCACGCTGCTGGCCCGCTCCCCCGGCGGTCCGCTCGCACCCGCCTTCGGCGACGGCTCCCGGGCCCGGCACGCGGCCGGCGGCGCCCGCGAACTGCGGCTGGACGACGTGGAGTCGGTGCGCCGGGACGTGGACACCGGCGCCGACCTCGGCGCGGCGCTCGCACTCGGCGTCGGCCCGCACACCGGCGCGCTGTCGGCCCGGCTCGCGCAGGCGCTCGGACTCCCCGCCGCGAACCGCTCCGGACGGGCGCGCGAGCAATTCTGACCCCCGCTCCGGACGGGCGTGCCAGCAACTCCCCATCCGCGCCGGGCCGTCTCCGCGAGCTGCCCCGGGGGCCTGTCGGTGCTGCTCGCTATGCTGCTTCCATGCAGGCCACCGCGTTCACCTTCGACCCCGCCACCCGGGCCGGCTCCGTGCTGCTCGACGACGGGACCCCGGTGCCGTTCGACGCCGCCGCCTTCGACGCCGGCGGCCTGCGGCTGCTGCGCCCCGGCCAGCGGGTGCGGATCCGCACCGAGGGCGCGGGCGACGCCCGCCGGGTGGTCTTCCTGACGCTGCAGACCTTCCCGGACCCGGCCGAGGCCTGACCGGGCCCGCGCCGCTCCACAGCCGCGCGCCGGGGCCGGGACGGGCCCCGGAAAACCGAAGAGCCGTGGCGGCCCGACCACCCGGAATTCCGGGAGGGGGTGCGCCACGGCCCTGGAGAGCCGTCCGAGGACTACTTCGCGCTGGTCTTGCGCGCGGTGGTCTTGCGGGTGGCGGTCTTCTTCGCGGGAGCCGTCTTCTTGGCCGTGGCGGTCGCCTTCTTGGCGGTGGCCGTGGTCTTCTTGGCGGCGGCCGTGGTCGCCGTCTTCTTGGCGGCGGTGGCGGTCTTCTTGGTCGCGGCGGCCGTGGTCTTCTTGGCGGCGGCGGCCGTGGTCTTCTTGGTGGCGGTCGCCTTCTTGGCGGGGGTGGCCGTGGTCTTCTTGGCGGCGGCCGTGGTCGCCGTCTTCTTGGCAGCGGCCTTCTTGGTGGCGGCCGGGGCCGCGGCGGCGGCCGAGGCGGCGCGCTTGGTGGCGGCGCGCTTGGCGGCCGGGGTCGCGGCGACACCGCTCTTGCCCGGGGTGAGGGAGCCCTTGGGGGCCTTCTTCACCGAGGGGCCTTCCTTCGGCAGCTTCTTGCTGCCGCTGACCAGGTCCTTGAAGCCCTGGCCGGGACGGAAGCGGGGCACCGAGGTCTTCTTGACCTTGACCTTCTCGCCGGTCTGCGGGTTGCGGGCGAAGCGCGCGGAGCGCTCCACCTTCTCAAAGGTGCCAAAACCGGTGACCGACACCCGGTCACCGGCCACGACGGCGCGGACCATGGTGTCGAGCACTGCGTCGACGGCCTCTGCGGCAGCCTTGCGACCGCCCAGCTGCTCGGCCACCGCTTCGACAAGCTGAGCCTTGTTCACGTCTTCCCCTTCGGAAACGGGCGCCGGATGATTCCATCCGTTCATTTCGCACGTTAGGTATGTATCTGCGGACTTTCAATTACCAAACGCGCGAATCACCCTAGTGTCGCAATGGATTTGCGCGTCGGCGACCTCAGGCGACGGGCGGGCGCCCCTCGTCGAGGTCATGCACAAAGCGACTCAACCGCCTTGCCGCCTCCGGAAGATCGCGCTTGGCGGCCTCGGTGACGATCAGGAGTTGACGGGTGAGAGCGGTCTTTGCATCGGCAGACACGTTCAGCGCATGCACGCGGGCGTGAGCTTGCTTCAACCGCTCGGCCACAAGCGCGTAGAGCGCTGCGACTTCCGGGTCGTCCGGCCCCTCAGCAGGTGAGGTGGCGGCGTCCGGCCGATCGTCAATTCGGCGTTCGGATCCCCGGCCCGTGGACTCCGGTGACGCGGGTTCGCCGCCCGCGTACGGAGGTTCATGGTGCCGGTGCATGTACTGATTGTGCCATCTACCCGCAGTTGTGCTTGCGCGGGGCCTCTGCGGCAATGCCAAATCGGCAATCGGGGGCCGGCGCCGGGGGGTAACTCCGGGCCCGGAACGGCGGATGGTCCGCCCCCCCGAGGGGAGGCGGACCATCCGGTGGAACGTCAGAATGCTTGTTCTCCCGAGCCGCTCAGGCGACCGGCAGAGTACGCGGCTTGAAGGCGGGCCGGGTCTGTTCGAAGGCCGCGATGTCGGGCTCGTTCTGCAGGGTGATGCTGATGTCGTCCAGCCCGTTCAGCAGCCGCCAACGGACATTGTCGTCCAGCTCGAACGGGGCCGTGACGCCCTCGGCGCGCACCTCGCGGGCCTCCAGGTCGACGGTGATCCCGGCCGTCGGATCGGCCTCCACCAGCGCCCAGAGCCGCTCCACCGTCTCCTGCGGCAGCACGACCGTGAGCAGGCCGTTCTTCAGCGAGTTGCCGCGGAAGATGTCGGCGAAGCGGGACGAGACGACCGCGTGGAACCCGTAGTTCTGCAATGCCCAGACGGCGTGCTCCCGGGAGGAGCCGGTGCCGAATTCGGGGCCGGCCAGCAGGACGGTCGCGCCCTGGTACTCGGGCCGGTTCAGGACGAACGACTCGTCCTTGCGCCAGGCCTCGAACAGGCCGTCCTCGAAACCGGAACGAGTGACCTTCTTGAGCCAATGGGCCGGGATGATCTGGTCGGTGTCGACGTTGCTGCGGCGCAGCGGCACGGCGCGACCGGTGTGGGTGGTGAACTTCTCCATGCTGCTCAGGCCTCCACAGCGACGTCGGACGGGAGATCGGCGGGTGCGGCCAGTCGGCCGAGCACCGCGGTCGCGGCGGCGACCTGCGGCGACACCAGGTGGGTGCGGCCGCCCTTGCCCTGACGGCCCTCGAAGTTGCGGTTCGAGGTGGACGCGCAGCGCTCGCCGGGGGCCAGCTGGTCGGGGTTCATGCCCAGGCACATCGAGCAGCCCGCGTGGCGCCACTCGGCGCCGGCGGCGGTGAACACCTTGTCCAGGCCCTCCTCGACGGCCTGCAGGGCGACCCGCACCGAGCCGGGGACGACCAGCATCCGCACGCCCTCGGCGATGGTCCGGCCGTCCAGGATGGCCGCGGCGGCCCGCAGGTCCTCGATCCGGCCGTTGGTGCAGGAGCCGACGAAGACGGCGTCCACCGCGACCTCGCGCAGCGGGGTGCCGGCCTCCAGGCCCATGTACTTCAGGGCGTTCTCGGCGGCGATCCGCTCCTGCGGGTCGGCGAAGGAGGCCGGGTCCGGCACCTGGGCGCCGAGCGGCGCGCCCTGGCCCGGGTTGGTGCCCCAGGTGACGAACGGGGTCAGCTGGGTCGCGTCGATGAAGATCTCGTGGTCGAAGACCGCGTCCTCGTCGGTGCCCAGGGTCTTCCAGTACTCGACCGCGGCGTCCCAGTCCTCGCCCTTCGGCGCGTGCGGACGGCCCTCCAGGTAGTCGAAGGTGGTCTGGTCGGGGGCGATCATCCCGGCCCGGGCGCCCGCCTCGATGGACATGTTGCAGATGGTCATCCGGGCCTCCATGGAGAGGCTGCGGATGGCCGAGCCGCGGTACTCCAGGACGTAGCCCTGGCCGCCGCCGGTGCCGATCCGGGTGATGATCGCCAGGATCAGGTCCTTGGCCGTGACGCCCTCGGGCAGCTCGCCCTCGACGGTGATCGCCATCGTCCTGAACGGCGCCAGCGGGAGGGTCTGGGTGGCCAGGACGTGCTCGACCTGGCTGGTGCCGATGCCGAACGCCAGGGCGCCGAAGGCGCCGTGGGTGGAGGTGTGGGAGTCGCCGCAGACCACGGTGGTGCCCGGCTGGGTCAGCCCGAGCTGCGGGCCGACCACGTGCACGACGCCCTGCTCGACGTCGCCCAGCGAGTGGATCCGGACGCCGAACTCGGCCGCGTTGCGGCGCAGGGTCTCCAGCTGGATCCGCGAGACCGGGTCGGCGATCGGCTTGTCGATGTCCAGGGTCGGGGTGTTGTGGTCCTCGGTCGCGATCGTGAGATCGGTCCGGCGGACCGTGCGCCCGGCCAGCCGGAGGCCGTCGAAGGCCTGCGGGCTGGTGACCTCGTGGAGCAGGTGCAGGTCGATGAAGAGCAGGTCGGGCTCGCCCTCCGCGCGCCGGACGACGTGGTCGTCCCAGACCTTCTCTGCGAGTGTCCGTCCCATCGGATTCCCTCCAGCCGGCCGCGTTGCCGGCCTTCTCGTGTTCATCGGGGTCACTGCCTGCGCCGCCCTGTGAGGCGCGCCGCGTGACCTGCACGCCGGATCGGTGTCCACCATGCGGACACTCTGTTGAGGCCGCATTCTGGATGTCTCCCGGGCTGCTGCATCCAGAGTGGCGCTTTTCTCGCCGGATTGAACTTGCGTCTCGCGGAATGAGACTGCAGTCTTAGGGCATGGACAACTCTAGCGGCGTCGGCGTTCTCGACAAGGCCGCTCTGGTGCTGAGCGCACTGGAGTCGGGCCCCGCCACGTTGGCGGGGCTGGTCGCCGCCACCGGTCTGGCGCGGCCCACGGCCCACCGGCTCGCCGTCGCACTCGAACATCACCGACTGGTCACCAGGGACATGCAGGGCCGGTTCATCCTCGGCCCCCGTCTCTCCGAACTCTCCGCCGCGGCGGGCGAGGACCGGCTGCTCGCCACCGCGGGCCCGGTCCTGACCCATCTGCGCGACGTCACCGGCGAGAGCGCACAGCTCTACCGCCGGCAGGGCGAGATGCGGATCTGCGTCGCCGCCGCCGAGCGGCTCTCCGGCCTGCGGGACACCGTCCCGGTCGGCAGCACCCTGCCGATGAAGGCCGGCTCGGCCGCACAGGTCCTGCTCGCCTGGGAGGAGCCCGAGCGGCTCCACCGGGGCCTCCAGGGCGCCCGGTTCACCGCGACCGCGCTGAGCGGCGTCCGGCGCCGCGGCTGGGCCCAGTCGATCGGCGAGCGCGAGCCGGGTGTGGCGTCCGTCTCGGCCCCCGTGCGCGGCCCCTCCAACCGGGTCGTGGCCGCCGTCTCCGTCTCCGGTCCGATCGAGCGCCTGACCCGCCACCCGGGCCGGCTGCACGCCCAGGCCATCATCGAGGCCGCCAACCGGCTCACCGAGGCCCTGCGCCGCGGCTGACCGCCCCTACCCGCCGACGTCGAAAAGGGCCCGCGCACCTCGGTGCGCGGGCCCTTTTCCGAATCACCCGGAAATGCGGGCGGAAAACACAAAAGGCCCCGGCGGACCAGGGCCTTGCTAATTTCTGGCTGGGGTACCAGGACTCGAACCTAGACTAAGTGAACCAGAATCACTCGTGCTGCCAATTACACCATACCCCAACAAAGCAATCAGCCGATGGGCAAGCCCACCGGCTTAATGCTCTGGTACCCCCGACCGGATTCGAACCGGCGCTACTGCCGTGAGAGGGCAGCGTGCTAGGCCGCTACACAACGGGGGCATCCTGGCGATCCCTTGCGGGATCAGTACCCCCGACCGGATTCGAACCGGCGCTACTGCCGTGAGAGGGCAGCGTGCTAGGCCGCTACACAACGGGGGCTTTCCAGGCGATCCCTTGCGGGATCAGTACCCCCGACCGGATTCGAACCGGCGCTACTGCCGTGAGAGGGCAGCGTGCTAGGCCGCTACACAACGGGGGCTT